>CAYLSP010000034.1:0-9974 GCA_964385935.1 uncultured Defluviitaleaceae bacterium | reverse complement strand
GTTCCTTTTTAACTTTATTAACGGAATAGGCGGATTCGACGAAAGGTTTGAGCCGTTGTTCAGAGGGGCAATGTCAGTGCCGTATTATCTGCTCATTTCCCTGCTTTTTGCTGTCTTCCCGCCAACACTAGGAAATCTTTTAATTTCGGCTCAGATAGTAATACAGATTTCCTCATCACCAATAACGGCCTTTGTTGTGGGACTGGTGCTTACTCTTGTGCTTCTGTTCTATTCCAGAATGGATCCCCAAAAAAGCTATTTAATTATCGCCATGGTGCTGGGCTTCTATTTCAACATACCCTACGCAGTGGTCATTTTCGCAGGGCTTTACATGGGGATTACAAGCATAATTCCCGTTTCAATCGGAACGTTTCTATGGAGTTTTGTGCCATTGTCACAGCATCTTTTTCAGACGGTTAACTTACCGCCGGACGCGGATTTGGTTTCCATACCCACGACTTTTATCGATGTTTATCAATCCCTTTTCAATTCGTTCACCTCTGATTTTCAGTGGGTTTTCTTCTGCTTTATTTTCGCCATGGTCATAATATGCGTGCATTTTGTATCTCGCCTCAGCATAAATTATTCAAAAGAGATATCCATTCTATTAGGTGGACTTGTGTCCATATTTAGCGTGGCAGTTGCTTCTGCTGTTATCGGAAAAAGCATTTCAGTTCTGGGTGCTGTTTTCTATATAATACTTTCAGTCCTTATAATGGGTCTTGTCTCATTTTTCGACTTGGCGCTTGATTATAACAGAGCGGAAAGGGTTCAATTCGAGGACGACGAATATTATTATTATGTAAAAGCTATTCCTAAGATTATTGTCCAAAATGAGACTGAAAAGGAAAAGCCAGAACCTGTAAAACGCCGTCTTACTTCTGCAGAGCCGAAAGTTTCGCCGGCTTTTGATGACGATGATTTTTTGGAGGATGAGGAACCTATTGCATTTAGCCTAAAGGATTGGCGGGCTGAAAAAAACAACGATTTGCCGCCCCCTCCTAAAAAGGTTATTCCGCGACCTGTAAATGACATGGACCTTCCTATTTATAATAAACCCAAAGAAGTTATTCCAAGACCGACTCAACCTCCCGAGGGTGTGGGAAAGGTTAAAAAGAGAATGACACCAGAGGAATACGAAAGATTTAAAGCGCGGATGGTTGCCTTAAACAGGCCAATACCGCCAGCCTATAAGAATAACGCCGGAGAACAGAGACCGGAATAACAAATAATTGCGGGTGATAACCTTGAATTACCTAAGAAATCTATTTTCAAGTATAGATCTTTCTCCCTTTGCAAACATAGGGCTAAATAACATAATTGACATTCTTGTGGTGTCTGTTCTTGCCTATCAGGCGATTATATGGATCAAGGAAACCCGTGCATGGTCGCTCTTAAAGGGACTGTCCATGCTGATTTTTGTCAGTCTTTTTGCCTACCTTTTTAATCTTTATACAGTTAGCTGGATAATAAGTAATACATTTTCAGTCGGCATAATTGCAATAATTGTGCTGTTCCAGCCTGAGCTAAGAAAGATGCTGGAGCAGATAGGAAAAGGGAAAATCATGGACTCATTTAAGTCCAATGTAATGGGTGAAACGAAAGTTGTTCAGGAAATTTCGACAAAATCCCTAGAAGCCATATACGAGGCATGCATAAAGCTTTCAGCCGAAAAGACAGGTGCGCTTATTGTGGTGTCACAGGACGTACCCCTCGGTGAATATATTAACACGGGAATTAACCTAGATGCGTCTATTTCCATGCAGCTTCTTGTAAATATATTTGTTGATAAAACACCTCTCCATGACGGTGCAGTTATTATAAAAAACGACAGAATTGCCGCTGCAAGCTGTATTTTGCCCCTGACATCCTCGCCACTGTCATCTGAGCTTGGAACAAGACACAGGGCTTCTGTTGGTCTGTCCGAAAGCTCTGACGCATATGTAGTTGTGGTTTCTGAGGAAACAGGACGGATTTCCGTTGCACACAACGGAAAGCTTAACCGAACCATGTCCGAAGTTGATTTTCGTAAGATGCTATTCTCTTTTACAAAGCCCCAAAAAGTGAGAAAGCTTTTTGGAATGGAGCAATCGAAAAATGAATAAGATACGATTATTTTTTACAACCAATATAATCTGGAAAATTCTGTCCCTCGCTATAGGGATTAGTTTTTGGTTTATCGGAATCAATATTTATAACCCATATAAATCCACCGTTGTTCAGGTTCCTCTAACTATTTATAACGAATCAAAGCTTTCTGATTCGGGTATTGTGCTGAAAAATAAGGAAAGCCTTTATGCCAGAACTCTAAGCGTTAAAGTAAGAGGAAGAGCAATTGATATTGACAACTTTAAAGCCAGTATGGTGGTTGCGTCTATAAACCTTGGTTTAATGGAGCATTTGACCCTGACAACAAGAGATACCCCAACGCCTACCACGGTTACTGTTACTGTACCTCCTAATTTTGAGGTTGAAAGCTATCCTCATACGGTGGATATAGTTTTGGACAACATAAAGGAGCAGAGACAGAAAATATCCGTTGACTATGGCAACACCGAACCAGCGGCGGGTTATAGAGCCGGCGATACCTATGTGGTAACTCCTGAATATGTCACTATTAGGGGCGCTCAGTCGGATATTACGGGGATAAAGAAAGCGGAAGTGATTGTTGACATTACTGGAGCAAAAAAGGACATTGCCACCACAGCTCCAATAAAAATTTATGACTATGACGGTTATGACATTACCTCTAACTTTACCCTTAACGTTAGTGAAGTTAATGTTACCATACCTATTTATAAACAGTCGAGAATCCCTATTGTTACGGCAACTCCTGCGTATAAGGGAGAGCCTGCGCCGGGATTTGGTGTTTCTGTAGTCACATGGGAACCAAAATATATTGACATAATCGGTTCGGAAGAAGAAGTTGAAAAGATTAAGAATATTGAGCTTGAGCCAATTGATGTAACAGGCGCAACCGCAGATGTTTCACAGACATTCCTTGCCTGGAGCTATTTGTCAACAAAGGTTTTCGTTGCAGCAAACGGCGGAACTAATGAGATTACGGCTACCGTATCCATTGAGGAAGTAGTTACAAAGACGGTTTCTGTTGATGTAAATAAGATTCTTGTCTTGAACGAAACACCTTTTGATTTTGAAAGTGACACTGTTGAATTCACTGTCCGGGGGATAAAATCCCTTATGGAAGGTTATGACGGTTCAACCCTTATTCCAACCATGAACCTTGCGGGGCTTGAACCAGGCGAGCATGAGGTGATTCTACAGGGCAAGCTTCCCGCCGGAATATCCTTTGAAGGAGATCAAACGGTTAAAATAATTATTCATGAAACCGTTGATATACCAGAAAACCCTGAAAATCAGGGGAATGATGATTTAATTAACGACGAAAACAGATAGTATTATTGCATGAGGATTGGAGTGGTATTTATTTCTAAGATTTTTGGTACTGACGGAGCACGTGGGCTTGCAAATGGATTTTTGACATCTGAGCTTGCCTTTAAGCTGGGCAAAGCCTATGCTTGTATTTTGAAGAAAAGGGGAATAAGCCGCCCACGGTTTTTAGTGGGCATGGACTCTAGAAAGTCCGGGGACATGATTGAAGCGGCTCTTTCTGCCGGTATGATGTCAATGGGTGCGGATGTTTCTGTTACAGAAGTTCTTCCGACCCCCGCTCTTGCATACTTAGTCAAGGCACAAAAGTTTGATGGCGGTGCAATGATTTCCGCCTCACATAACCCCTTTTATGACAACGGAATAAAGTTCTTTCAAGCAAACGGCTTTAAGCTGGAAGATGAGCTTGAAGAAGAAATCGAAAAAATGTTTGAAGACGGAACATTGGATTCTCAGACATATCCGACTAAAGAGGATATTGGCTGTTATCTGAAACGCGGGGGATTTGCTGAGGATTATATAAATTCGATAACTTCCGTTTCCGTTGTTTCGGGAGAAAAAATTTCCCTAAGCGGACTTAAAATTGCGCTTGACTGTGCAAACGGCGCAACAAGCGAAACCGCTCCAAAAATATTTGCCGAACTGGGTGCTGAAGTTTTTGCCATAAACCACAAGCCGGACGGAATCAATATTAACAAAAACTGCGGTTCAACTCATCTTGAAGCCCTTACTGAATATGTAAAGACACACGATATGGATTTAGGAATTGCCTTTGATGGCGATGGTGACAGATGTCTTGCCATTGACGAAAACGGTGTTGAAGTTGACGGCGACCAGATTATGTCTATCTGTGCTAACTATTTGAAGGATTTAAACAAGCTAAATAAAAATACCGTTGTGGCAACTGTAATGAGCAATTTGGGATTCTTCCAGATGGGTGAAAAATACGGTCTTAATATTGAACAGACAAAAGTCGGCGACAGATATGTTCTGGAGAATATGTTGAAAAACGGATATAATATCGGCGGCGAACAGTCTGGACATATTATTTTCCTTGACCACTCAACAACCGGCGACGGAATTTTAACAGGAGTTATGCTCTGCAATATTCTGCAAAAATCAGGTAAAAAATTATCCGTACTTAACAGCTATATGTGCGTACTTCCACAGTCTCTTATTAACGCCACAGTCAGCCCAGATAAAAAATATGATTACTTGCATAATGAAAAAGTGGCCAAAGCCATTGATGAGCTTTCTAAAAAATATGAAAACAGAGGCCGCGTACTTATCAGACCATCCGGAACAGAGCCAATGGTCAGAGTTATGATTGAATCTGATAATAAGGAAGAAATTGAAAAAGACGCAAGAGATTTAGCAGATTTGATTGAAAAAGAATTAAAATAATATTGTTCCACGTGGAACATTAACCTAAAGGAAATCCATAAATAATTGGGCACCTTTAGGTTTTTTATTGTGAAAGCAAAGCTATTATGATATAATATGTTTAATTAAAAATGCTGCATTGGCATGAATACGGAGTGGAAAAATGAGCAGAGTCATAGCTATTGCGAATCAAAAAGGCGGCGTTGGGAAAACTACCACAAACGTTAATCTTTCGGCCTGTCTGGCACAGCTAGGCAAGAAGGTTTTAACGGTTGACATGGATCCCCAGGGCAACACTTCCAGCGGTCTTGGAATAGACAAACAGAGCCTGAATAAGACTATATATGATTTGCTCCTTGGAGAATGTTATATTGAGGAAGTCATGGTTGAAACTGGTGTTCCCAATCTTTTTCTGTTGCCCGCCAACATGCAGTTGTCGGGGGCAGAAATTGAACTAATTGGCTATAAAAATCGGGAATATATTCTAAAGACGGTTTTAGACAACGCAAGATATTTATACGACTTTGTATTAATTGACTGCCCTCCATCTCTGAACATGCTAACAATAAACGCCCTTACAGCGGCGGACAGCATCTTAGTGCCCATACAGTGTGAATACTACGCGCTGGAAGGTCTAACTCAACTCACTCACACAATTTCTCTGGTTCAAAAGAGACTTAATCCTTCATTACATATAGACGGCGTGGTGTTCACTATGTTTGACGTGAGAACGAATCTCTCAGTACAAGTAGTGGACGAAGTTAAAAAGAACCTCACCGCTCATATTTATAAAACAGTTATTCCTAGGAATGTAAGACTTAGCGAAGCTCCCAGCTACGGCCTTCCGATTACTCTCTATGACAAAGCATCAAAGGGCGCGGAAAGCTATACGCTGTTGGCGGAAGAGCTTATTGACAGGGGGACAAGGAAATGATAAAAAAAGGCGGACTGGGCAAGGGGCTTGACGCTCTAATCCCTTCTAAGAAGGAAGAGGGGACACCTTTTGAAGAATTAACGCCCGGCGGAATCGTCGAACTGGATATTACAAAAATTGAACCAAACCAGAAACAGCCCCGAAGATTTTTTCAGGAAACCGCGCTTCAAGAACTTGCCCAATCGGTCAAACAGCACGGCATAATACAGCCCATCATTGTTAAACAGGAAGAGGGCGGGCAATTCTACACCATAATTGCCGGTGAGAGACGTTTTCGCGCTGCAAAAATAGCGAAGCTGCCCACGATTCCTGCTTTAATAAAAGAATATACGGATCTGGAAACCTTAGAAATCGCCCTTATTGAGAACCTTCAAAGGTCAGACCTTAACGTCATTGAAGAAGGACTTTGTTACAACAGGCTTATTGAAGAATATAACCTAACCCATGACGAAATAGCCGATAAAATAAATAAATCCAGAAGCTCAGTAACAAACTGCCTGAGACTTTTGAACATTGACACAAGAGTTCGACCATTTATTATAGACGGCTCAATTTCACCAGGGCACGGCAAGGTTCTGCTGTCAATTGAAGACAAGGACCTCCAATTTGAAGTTGCCGAAGAAATAATGGAAAAAGGAATGTCTGTCAGAGAAACTGAGAAGTATATTAAAGAGCTGAAAGAATCAAAGGAGAAAGCGCCCAAAGAAAAAACTGCATTTAAAGAATACACCGCCATTCAAAAAGACCTAGAGACAATTTTCGGAACAAAAACCAGGATTAAAGAACGGCTGGGAAAAGGAAAGGGTACTATTGAGATTAGCTACGAAAATGCCGAAGAATTAGATAGATTGTATTTGATGTTAAAATCCCTATAATGTTCCACGTGGAACATATGAAAGCTGGAGATATATGGACTACCAATTACTTGCATCGGATATTGACGGAACTCTCCTTTGCTCAAAACACTTAATATCTAAGGAAAACATTGACGCTATCAGCAAAGCTTCCAAAATGGGAGTGAAATTCGTCATTTGTTCCGGTCGCGCCGACACCACGCTGCTTGATTTTTTTGAAAAGATCGGGCTAAACAAGAAGGGAAATTATATCATATCCTTCAACGGCAGCGAATTGTTAAGCGTGGAGACCGGAGAAATCCTCAGAAAAGTTTATATGAACAGGGACAGCGCCCTAAAAATTGTGGAAATGGCAAAAACCTTAAATGAGGACGCAACCCCACTCATTTACAGAACGTCGAAACATATTTTGCTTGAACAGACTTCCGAATATATAAATAAATATTTAAAAACTTCAAGAATAGAACACAGCATGGTGAACTATTCCACATATATCAAAGAGGATGTTTCAAAACTACTCTTTATAGGAGAACGCAACGCGCTGAAAAATGTCCACGACTTTTTACTTGATAAATTGCCGGAGGATATAAACATGTTTTCTTCCAGCGGACACATACTTGAATTTACAGGAACAGGCGGCGAGAAGGGTACAGCCATGGCTTTTCTTGCAGACATGCTAGGCATCCCTATTAATAAAACCATTGGAATAGGGGACAACTATAACGACATAAGTTTAATAGAGAAAGCCGGTCTTGGAGTGGCTGTGGCTAATGCCGTGCCCGAACTGAGGTTAAAGGCCGATTACGTTACAAAAGCGACAAACGATGAGAGTGCGGTTGCCGAAGTCATAAATAAATTTATTTTGAAAGTTTGATTTGGAGGCGGCATATGCTTTCTATTAAAAAGTACGCGGCTGAGACAAAATGGAAAATCAGCCACATGAAAAGCACAAACCCTAATGTTTTGGTCTATATTATTTACGGCTTGCTCTACGACATGGTTCTGAATCTGTACAAACCCTTTGCGGCAAAGTTCATTGAGCGTATCGGCGGGGACGAATTTTATATTTCTCTCTATAATTCTCTTCCCGGCATAATCGCCATATTTGCGCTGATTCCAGGCGCTATATTTATAAGCCGCTTTAAACTAAAGAAGAAAATCACGGCCACGTTTTTTCTTATAAGCCGTCTGTTTATATTAATTATGGCATGTGTGCCATTTTTTCCGCGAGAACTCCAGCCACTTTTGTTTGTAGTGACAATTTCCATCATGAACTTTCCCGACGCTATTTCTCAAACTTCACTTCAAAGCTTCGTTGGCGCAACCTTTAGCGGAAGAATCCGCGCTCAGGCCATTGTCCTTAGAACAAAATTCGGAAATATCTTCACACTCCTTGTCACCCTAATTACGGGACTACTTATTAATATCATTGCAAAAACCCCAGAGCAGACAATTATATGCTATCAGTTCTTTTACCTCGCAGCCTTTTTAATCGGAATACTGGAAGTCATAGTATTCATGAGGTTCAAAGAAAAAGAGCCTACAACTAAGGACGATGAAGAAAAACCGAATTTTAAAACCATAGCCACCGTATTAAGAGACAAAAAATTCATGCTGTTCCTCCTGACTACAGTGTGCTATTACATAGCATGGATTTGCGGTTGGCCAATAACCAGCGTCTATCAGATTATGTATCACAAAGCAAACGAAATCTGGCTTGCCGTATTCGTGGTTGCACAGGGTTTGGTGTCCTATTACACCGCGGGATTCTGGACAAAGCTCATTAACAAAAAGGGGAACGATTATGCGTTGGCGTTAGCAAGTCTCGGCATGATGGGCACAATGGTTTTTTATGCCCTGTCCGCTAACCTTTGGATGCTTATCCTTGCCTCAGCCTATGCCGGATTCGCCATGATTGGCATGAACACTGCGCTTCTTAACGGATTGTTGGGTTCAACTCCCGATAAAAACCGGGTTATGTACATTGGCGTTTTCAACACATTTAATAATATAATGCTTGGTCTTGTGCCCTATCTGTCCCTCTATCTCATGAACAATTTTGAGATACATCAGAGCATTTACATTGTGGCAGCTATGAGATTTGTCGGATTCTTAGTTCTTGCCATAACCTATTTAATAGGAAAGAAAAATAAAAAGACTAGCGAAGAGTGATAGACTGCGTTTTTAACAGGAGGTGTGAAAATGCCGAAAAATGAAAAGACTTCTAAAATGCTAAAAAGACCAGAAAAACATTTTGCAGGTGTCATAGATATTGGCTCTAACAGCGTCCGTCTAAAAATCGGGCAGAATATAAAAAACAAATATTCGGTTATAGAGGATCTTGAATACCCGCTGAATTTGGGGCGGGACACCTTTAATCTAGGAAAAATCAGCTTTGACAAAGCCGATAAATGCTGTGATATTCTGAAAGATTTCTTGAAAGTCTGCTCTGAATACGGCACTCAGGAAATCAAGGTTGTGGCAACGACTGCTCTTAGGGAAGCTTCAAACAAAGACTATGTTCTGGATCAAATAAGAATCAGGACAGGCGCAAACGTCAAAATACTTGATAATCAGGAAGAAAAATATTACACCTTCAGAATGATGGATTCAATCATTCAAAAAGAGGACAAGCAGTCCGCTTTAATGGCATATATCGGCTCAGGCAGTCTTGGGATTTCATATCTTGAAAACGGCGACATAAGCTACGCCCAGAATATAAAGCTAGGCTCTCTAAGAATAAACGAGCTTTTTGAATTAATCCAGCAGTATTCAAAGGATTTTTATATAGTCGTTGAGGAGTATCTGGAAAGCTTCACAAACGGACTTCGCGGCTACATACCGCGGGAAATTCAGAACTTTATCGCCTCAGGTTCTCACATGCATACTATTTGTTCTCTCTGCAATGCAAACTTGAAGGACGATATTTACTACATCCCACGGGACAGGTTCATAAGGCTCTATGACGAAATAAAATATAAATCAGCGGAAATGATAATGAAGGACTACGACATACCCTATGAAGTGGCGGAACTGATTCTGCCCGCCGTTTCTATATACAACAGCCTTCTTATTCTAACAAACGCCGAAAAAATAATCGCCCCCTCAATTCATTTAGTTGACGGTCTCATTTACGAAATTCTTTATCACAAGGATTTCCAGACCATTAACAAGGAATTTACTAAAAGCACCCTGCTTTCTGCCAGAAGAATAGCAAGACGCTTTAACTGCGACGAAAAGCACGGCGCTATAGTTGAAAAATACGCTCTGACAATATTCGACAAAATAAAAAAAATCCACGACCTGTCTCAAAGAGAACGTCTTCTTTTACAAATTTCTGCAATTTTACATGACAGCGGAAAATTTATTAACTTAATGAGCTCTCATAAACA
>CAYLSP010000033.1:0-10121 GCA_964385935.1 uncultured Defluviitaleaceae bacterium | reverse complement strand
AAAAAATACGCACGGTGGACTTCTGTGATACATTAGCAGAAATCCTAAGAGCTGCGAAACAAGAACAAATGCAAAACCAGAGGCAGTATGGGGTGTTTTATCATCAAAATTACTATGTTTCGGTGAAAGAAAAAAACAGGACATACCACGAGGTTTATACAATGCCTACCAATGAAGCCGTGCCGGAAAGTTATAACGAAGTTTCGTTAGTGTGTCTGCGGCAAGATGGTGCATATGAAGCCCCCTCTACTGTTTCGTGCATCTGCAGGGCGATGAGAAAGCGGATTAAAGGATTTGAGAACTTCCATTTTCATCTTTTCAGACACACATACACAAGTAAGCTATTGGCGAACGGTGCAGCACCGAAAGATGTGCAGGAGTTACTTGGACATAACGACATCAATACAACTTTGAACGTATATGCTCACGCAACGAGGGAGTCGAAAAGAAGTTCAGCGATGCTACTTGATATGGCGACAAGTGCCGTATAAAACGGTTTTTCCCTTGCCCGTTTCTGATAAGGGAAATAATAAGGGAAACAAACGACAAAAAACATCAAGAACCCCTTGGAAACATAGTGTTTACAAAGGGTATGAAAAATAGATTAGGATTATTTATATTTTGCTAGTGTGAACAAGCCCTAATTCATTGAGTTCTTACTTCCTAATACGTTACAGATTTTGCCTTCAACAAGTTCCTGAATCATGACTCTTGCATCGGTTAAATAACCCCTTGGGTCAAAGGCATCCGGCTTCTGGGCAAGGCTTTTTCTTATAGCAGCGGTCATGGCAAGTCTTATATCAGTGTCCATATTTATTTTGCAAACCGCCATGCCTGAGGCTTTTCTGAGCATTTCATTGGGAATGCCGGAAGCGCCGGAAATTTTTCCGCCGTACTCATTACACATGGCAACACAGGCAGGGTCTACAGAAGAAGCGCCGTGCAGGACGATAGGGAACTGATGAAAACCCTTTTCTTCAAGTTTTTTAGTTATCTTTTCAAGTCTTTCAAAGTCCAGCTTGGCTTCACCCTTGAATTTATAAGCGCCGTGGCTTGTGCCGATTGCGATAGCTAAGGAATCGACTTTTGTCCTTTCAACAAAGTCGGCTGCCTGATCCGGGTCTGTATAAGTAGCGTTCGCTGCTGATACGTTAACGTCGTCTTCAACACCTGCAAGTTTCCCTAACTCAGCCTCAACAACAACGCCTCTTGCATGTGCATAATCAACAACCTCTTTAGTTTTAGCCACATTTTCCTCATATTCATAATGAGAGCCGTCAAACATAACTGATGTAAATCCAGCTTCAATAACTTCTTTAACTGTTTCAAAATCCGGGCCGTGATCCAAATGCAGAGCGATATCAATTCCAGTTTCGGCCACAGCCGCATCAACCATGCCCTTTAAATAAACAGGTCCGGCATATTTCAAAGCGCTTTTTGATACTTGCAGAATAACAGCAGAATTTTGAGCTTTTGCAGCCCGGGTCACGGCTTGAATTATCTCCATATTGTTTATGTTGAAAGCACCTATTGCATAATTCCCCTTAAAAGCCTTTTCAAACATTTCTTTTGATGTAACTAACGCCATAATAAAAACTCCCTTCAATTTATATTTAATTGGGTTTCCCCTTATTTAATAAGCACATTTGTCTGCTCAGGTATTTCCGGCTCTTGATTAAGCTTAAAATAAGCTCCTATCATATCTCTGGCAACCTGAGCGGCCGGGGCAGGGGCGGTTAAAGTATCGCCGAACGGAATTGCCACAAATACCGCTATTTTAGGATTATCAGCCGGCGCGTATCCACCGAAAGTGGCGTGATCCTCCCCCGATTCCTGAGCAGTTCCTGTCTTTCCGGCAACCGCTATAGGAAATCCCGCAAAAGCACTTCTGCCTGTTCCTCTTGAGCCAGACGTCACCGCTAACATACCCTGTTTAACAGCCGCCAAATTTTCTTCCTTAAAATTCAGTACAATCTCTGGATTGGGTTGAAAATCAACAAGAGTTTCCCCATTGGGGGATTTTAATTTATCAAGGAAGTGAAGCTGATATCTGGTTCCTCCGTTGGCAAGAGTTGCAAAATATTTAGCCATTGTTGCGGTTGAATAGCTGTTAAAAGCCTGACCAATTGCTGTTCTTTGGGTATCGCCGTCAACCCATTCAGATTGTGACAGCGTTGCGCCGGAGCGAAGCATCTGAGCTTCCTTATATTCGGGCGAAGATATATATGTGGCGGCTTCTGAGATTTCAATTCCCGTTGGGACACCAAGCCCAAACATGGACATATAACGGTTCAGGGTATTAATACCCTCCATTTTTGTGCCTTCTTTTGAGTTCCCAAGACGGTAAGACGTTTCAAAAAAGAAATAGTTACAGGAAACTTCAATGGCGGAGGAAACGTTTATAGTGCCGTGATATCCGGAGGCAGACGTCCAGCAATGGGGGTATGGTTTTCCCGCCTTAGTAAATGCACCCTCGTCTCTTATTTTTTCGTCAATCCTGATTGCACCTTCTTCGAGTCCTGCCAGAGCTGAAATCATTTTAAAAGCTGAACCAGGAGCTCTTGTTTCGGAGAAGGAGCGAAAAATCAGCGGATGGGTAAGGTCGTTATTGACTTTGTTAAAATATTCGTTGTTAAAGACATTAACAAACTGTGTATTGTCGTATGTGGGATAACTTGGCGCGGCTAAAACTGCCCCTGTGTTTATGTCAACGACGACGGCAGAAGCAGTTGACGGATTCAGATTAATTATTTGGGGAGTAAGCTCGTCATTCTCAATCTTCCTGAGCACAAATGACAGCGGTGACATCTGACCATTATTGAGCCGTTTCAACTCTTCTTCATTTATCGTAACTATGCCAAGATCGTTAAGAAGATAAATTATTTGCTTCGGAGCTATTTTTCCCTTATCAATCTGTTCCACAAAATAATCTGTAAATTTTTGTTTGAACTTTGCGTCTGAGTTGGGGACTTGAAAATTGTCAATAAGAGGCTTAACTGCCGAATAGGACAAATCCTCCTCATCTATCAAAAGAACATCGTCTATATTTATAGTCCCTGATTTTGTCATGGAAATAAATACTTCTTTAAGAGGTATCGTCTCTTTTGGTGATTTACCTGACAGTTTATTTACTAAAATTGTTTTCAGCATCTTTACAATTATATCGTAACATTGCTTGTGATAATCCATATCAAGGGTCAAATAAACATCGTTTCCGGGAACAGGATTTGTTTCAGATAGGATAGAAATTCTTCTTCCCGATCTATCTGTCTCAATTTCTCTGCTGCCCTGAGTGCCCCTAAGTTGGAGTTCAAAGGCTTTTTCTACGCCCACTTTACCGACGATATCTGTTGCTTTATAGCCACGGGGTTCATAGAGTTCAAGCTCTTCGGCACTGATTTTTCTTATATACCCGAGAGTGTGTGAAAAAGTTTCCCCAGCTGGATAAATTCTCAGATAATCCACATCCACATAAACGCCGGGAAGTTCCATATTATGTTCTTCAATGGCGGCAACGGTGTAATCAGAAACTTTTTTCGCCACTGTGATATGATTTAAATTATATCTCTCCAAATATATCATTGCGTACAAAGCAACTATATCTCTGGCTTCCTCGTCTGTCAAATGCTCAGGTACTTTAAAATTTTCTCTTAGAGCCTTAAAGGTCTCAGTAGCGTTTAAGCTCTTATCAACGGACATATCTTCTTTAAAACGTTCTTCTCTGCTTTTGCTGCCATTCATTAAAAATTCGTAGGGCTCAGTCTTTGAAATAGGAAGTTCGTCAATAAATGTTTCGTTATTCATTTTTAAAATATCCAATAAAAGAGTAACGACTTCTAAAGTATTTGAAACTTTTATACTGGGGTCAACGCTGACGGAAAATGTTGTTTCATTATAAGCCAGCGGTCGCCCGAAACGGTCATAAATATTACCTCTTGGGGCTTCTATTGGAGTTGTTTTTACATAGGTCTGCCGCGTACCTTTCACATATAAATGAGCGTTTACCACCTGAATGTCAAAGAGTTTTGCTGTAATGAGTCCAAAAAGGGTAAGCACCACAAGTGATATGGCAAAAACCCTGTTGGTAATAAATTTAATAACACTTGAAAAAACATCCTGATAAATCGGGTTCATAATTCACTCTTTCTTCTAATAATACTTTCAATTACATTTTCTTTAAAACATTATACACCCAAAAAAACAAAAACAAAACACCATAATATAAAAATTTCTTCATATTCTATGGTATTTGTCAGTAATATACAATTTTAACAAATGCATAAAAATAAGTTTGTCTAAAACTGCACTAGCAAGCCCTTGTAAATTGTTGTATCATTAAAGCGTTACAGTAGAAAAAGAAATATTTTTTGAGGGGATAAAAACATATAGATAATGCTCTATAGGGGGAGAAATAATATGGCTGATCTCGTTTTGAAGAATATAACCAAAAGGTATCCCGACGGTATTGAAGCAGTAAAAAATTTTAATCTTGAAATACAGGATAAGGAATTTATAATTTTGGTGGGTCCCTCCGGCTGTGGAAAATCCACCATCCTTAGAATGATAGCGGGACTTGAGGATATATCTGAAGGCGAACTCTATATAGACGGAAAAATTATGAACGACATCCCATCCAAAGACCGTGATATCGCCATGGTTTTTCAGAATTATGCCCTTTATCCACACATGAATGTTTATGATAATATGGCCTTTGGTCTTAAACTGCAAAAACTTTCAGAAGAAGAAATTGACAGAAGAGTCATAGAAGCCGCCAATGTTTTAGGCATTGAGTCTCTTTTGGATAAAAAGCCCAAATCTCTTTCAGGGGGGCAACGTCAGCGTGTTGCAATGGGTCGTGCAATGGTTCGGCAGCCAAAAGTTTTTTTAATGGACGAGCCTCTTTCAAATTTGGACGCGAAATTAAGAGTTCAGTTAAGAACAGAGATTTCCAGAATCCACCAACGCCTTCAAACCACCTTTATTTATGTAACTCATAACCAAATTGAGGCCATGACTCTGGGGACGCGGATTGTTGTGTTTAATGACGGCATAATTCAACAGGTTGATTCGCCTCAGGCTCTTTATTCAAAACCCATAAATAAGTTTGTGGCTGGTTTTATCGGCTCTCCTCAAATGAACTTCATTGACTGTTTGGCTGAAAAAACAGGTGAAGATGTCTATCTAAAATTTGCGGATTATAGATTTAAGATTTCAGAATTAAGAGCTAAAGCTCTTATTGACGGAGGATATATAGGCAAAGAAGTCTGTCTTGGAATCCGTCCTGAGGATATTCATGATGATGAATCTTATATAAAAAAATCTCCCGAAACCGTTTTAAAGGCTGATGTTGAGTTTACAGAGCCTTTGGGATATGAAGCCTATCTCCATCTTGACGTTTCAGGGCATAAAATAACGGCAAGGGTGGAACCGGGCTTTAAAGCGGAGGAAGGAGTCCCAATTGATGTGGCTCTTGACATGAATTCGATTCATATATTCGATAAAGAAACAGAAATGACAATCGTTAATTAAACAATAAGGCCGAAAGCGAAAACTTTCGGTCATTTTTATGATTAGGTGGCTTAAATGAACCATTACTTTATATCCGATAAAAATCTTCCCCATGACTTTAAATATATAGACTTTGAGTTTCACCTAAAGAAGTTCAAATTTCTAAGCGACTCAGGTGTGTTCTCGAAAGACCATATAGACCCGGCTTCACAGACTTTAGTTGAAAACATTCCCGAAATCAGCGGGAGTCTTCTTGACATAGGCTGTGGATATGGTTTTATTGGCATAGTTTTGGGAATTATTAATAATATCTGCCCTACTTTCGTAGACATAAACGAAAGGGCAGTTGAACTTACAGAAAAAAACTGCGCACTGAACTGTCTGAATGGTAAAATAATCGTTTCAGACGGATTTTCAAAAATAAGCGAAAAATTTGATACAATAGTAACAAATCCCCCAATAAGAGCAGGGAAAAACATTATTTTCAGCATCTATGAAGGGGCTTATGAGCATTTGCATGAGGGTGGAAAATTTTATTTAGTTATAAGAAAGAAGCATGGGGCGCAAAGCACATATAATAAATTAATAGAGCTTTTTGGAAACTGTGATACCGTTTATAATAAAAAGGGGTTATTTGTTTATAAGTGTCAGAAATAGGCTCAATTTGAAGAATATAGTAATAAATATGTTGCTAAGAAATTTAATTAATAGTATTATATATTATGGTGGCAACTAAAAGTAGCTGTATCAACCGAAAGGAATGAATTTTATGTCCGCCCCTGAAAATTTAAAAGTGTTGATTGTTTCGTCAGAAGTGTCTCCCTTTGCGAAAAGCGGGGGCTTAGGGGACGTTATGGGTTCTTTGCCCAAAGAGCTTAGAAAATATGGCGTTGATTGCCGAATTGTTATGCCTAAATATAAAAATATAAATTCAGAACTGCTTACAAACCTTGAATATGTGGATTCCTTTGAAGTCAGTCTTGGCTGGAGACGTCAAAGCGCGTCAATTTTTGCCCTTGACGGTCAGGTTCCCATTTATTTTGTTGAGAACGACTATTATTTCGGAAGGGACGGCTTTTATGGCTATGGAGACGATTTTGAGCGCTTTGGTTTCTTTTCAAAAGCGGCTCTTGAAATTCTTGGTGTCATTGATTTCGCCCCCGATATTATACATTTGAATGATTGGCAAACTTCTCTTTGCGCTCTTTATTTAAGAGACGTTTATCATAAATTTCTGTTTTTTAAAAACATAAAAACCGTTTTTACAATTCATAATCTTCAATATCAGGGAGTCTTTGGAAGAGGCATACTTTCAAACGTGGATTTAAACGATGGTTATTTTTCCGGCGGGCTTCTGGAATTTTACGGCAACGTAAGTTTTATGAAAGCAGGAATAATATATGCAGACATGATTACAACTGTGTCTGAAACTTATGCAAGAGAAATCCAAAGTCCTGAATATGCTTTTGGTCTTGACGGACTTCTCCGCGCCAGATCAAATGATTTATTCGGAGTTTTAAACGGAATTGACTGTGAGAAAAACGATCCCGGGACGGATCCCTGCCTGTTTAAAAATTTTGACATAAACTCTATAGAATTGAAAAAAGAGAACAAGACGGCATTACAGCGTATGCTTAATTTGCCGATCCGTCCGGACGTTCCGGTTTTTTCCATTATATCGCGACTTGTTGACCAAAAAGGTCTTGATTTAATTGCCAACTGCATGGAAGAACTTATGAGCAAGGATATCCAGCTTATAGTCCTTGGTGCAGGTGACGGTCGATATGAGCATCTGTTCCATTATATGAGTAACAGATATCCCGGCAAGGTTTCAGCTAATATTTGCTTTAATTTTGATCTGGCACAAAAAATATATGCGTCAAGCGATATGTTTTTAATGCCCTCTCTTTTTGAGCCATGCGGTTTGGGACAGCTTTTTGCCATGCGCTACGGAACTATTCCCATTGTCAGGGATACAGGAGGCTTGTCAGATACCGTCCAGCATTTTGACAAAGAAACTAAACAGGGCAACGGATTCCTGTTTAAACATTATCTGTCTAGCGGTCTTATGTGGGCGGTAAATGAAGCCCTTTCTGTTTATTATGATAAGGAGAACTTTGATTGTTGTATCAGAAACGCCATGAATTCAGACTATTCTTGGTCAAAGTCTGCCGAAAAGTATATTGAACTGTATTTAAAATTAAAAAACAGGGAATAATACGCTTAAAAAAGGATAAGGTGTTTTTATGAAAAAAATAACAACATTTTTTATTGGAATTATCAGCATAATAATCGTAGCCACAGGTTTTTCAGCATGTGTTGATGTATCTGATTTAGATAAGCCACTTTCATGGGCAGGAGGCAACGACAGTCTCGGTTTGGCGAAGCCCTCGTCTGTTCCGTCTAACGCGCCGGAAAGCCCTGCACCTGTTAAGACTAACGAAAAAGTAGTTACGCCTGAAAAGATCACAACACCAAAACCGACACAGGCTACGAAACCTGTTAAGACAGAAGAACCTGAACAACTTCCAGAGGAAACGCCTGAGGTTAAAGAGGTTATGGCACAGGAATCTTCATCTTCTAAAGATGTGGAAATCACTACTATCGGGAACATTGAGCTGCCGGAATACGTTATTAATCCTAGACCCTCTCAATTCGGAAGCGCTTATGACTCATCAGGGAATTTATCAACAAAATCAATGAACTGGTATTTCGGAAAAAACAAAGAGCATCAGCCTCCTACTTGCCAGCGAGATTTTGATATTTTGGAATTTGACGCCTATTATCTTGGTGATATCGAGGATAAAGTTATTTATCTGACTTTTGACGAGGGGTATGAAAACGGCTATACAGGTCAAATTTTAGACGTTCTTAAAGAAAAAAATGTTAAAGCCGCTTTCTTTGTAACAAAACCTTATATTAACGGAAGTCTTGATTTAGTGAAAAGAATGGTTGATGAAGGTCATATTGTGGCTAATCATTCAGTTAACCACAAGCCATCTTCAACTCTTTCAGAGTCTGAATTGGATTATGAAATAAAGGAAACTGAAGTGTTTTTCAGAGAAAAAACAGGTTCTGAAATCGGAAAATTTTTCCGGCCTCCTGCCGGAGAATACAGCGCTAAAGCTTTAGACATAATTAAGAAAAACGGATATAAAACAGTTTTTTGGTCCCTCGCCTTTGCCGACTGGGACGTGGACAACCAGCCCGGGGCGAATAAGTCCTATAACGAAACCGTGAATTATGTTCATAACGGTTGTATAGCGCTTTTACACGCTGTTTCCGAATCAAACACAAAAGCATTGCCTTATATAATTGATACTTTATTGGAAAACGGATTCAGGTTCGGATCTTTGGATGAACTTTAATATTTAATTCTTTGGCGGAGGGTATATGTTAAAGAAAGCATTTGTGTTTATAGTAATAATAATATCTTTGTCAACGGCCGTCTTCGCGTACGACAGACCAAATTATTTGGATTATGGCTCTGATTATCGGATAGATACTTCGTCCGGCGTTGTGAACGGAAAAAGTGCCGAATATACCTTCACTATGCCCAAAGTATGGGTTGACTATGTTATGGCCGACCGCTTTGACATGCCCTCCGGCTCAAAAATAATTGAAAAAGTCAGCTTCTATTGCACTTCAATAAATAAAATATATAAACCAGCCCTGTTATTAACAATTAACGTCTATGACAGAGCCTCATGGGATTCTGATTTCGCCTATGATATGGTCATAAAAACACCCAAATATGTATATGCGTTGGAAAGAGGTGCTGAATACCCCTTTTCCTATTTTGTTGACGCGGCGGTTTTTACAAAGTGTTATCAAAAAATAGATACGGCTCAAAAAGTCAAAGACTGCTTCTCCTTCCCAAGTGGGGAAGGGGAAATAAGCCAGAATGCAGTAATTGTAAAAAACAAAGTGCTTTCAAAAACGGCTAAAAAAGTAGATAAAATTTACTATTTGCCCCTTAGAGACGTATGCGAAACTCTCGGATATAAAGTCGGCTGGATCGAAAAAGAAAATGCTTTTACAATAAGAAAAGGCACGTTTTATGATGTTCAAAAGCTTTTTGGTGACAAAACGGAAAAGGGATATCCATATTTGCTGATTGAAGGAAGCACTTACATATCAAGCGCGTATTTTTACAGTATGCTGGGGCTTAGCGTTGAAATTGACGGAAACGGCAATGTATTTATCCTTTAGACAGGAATATTAATATATAAATTGTCCATAATATACTTAAAACATCGGAAGTGTTGAGACTCACTTCCCCATAGGAGGTTAGCATGGACAAGAATAAAAAGCCGCTTGATAAGAATGAATGTGATATAATACCTTTATATGAAACTCTAGCAATACTTGAGCAGGATGCGAAACTTCCTGATTCAAAGGTAACAATCCCCTCTCTTGAATGCGTTAAAGAAGCAAAGGATTGGGTCGACGCAAACGATAAGTAAGTTATAAAAAGGAGCTGTCTTGCTTAGAAAAAAGCGAGGCGGCTCCTTTATTTCAAATGAGAAAATATCTATCCTAAATTTTAGGAATAAAAAATAACCCGCCCTCGTGACAAAGGTTAACGGGTTATTTCTTTTCAATCCGAAAGC
>CAYLSP010000032.1:0-10144 GCA_964385935.1 uncultured Defluviitaleaceae bacterium | reverse complement strand
TGCATCTGTTGCCGAAAATCTTGCAAAATCCGTTAATGATAAAATTTTAGATCTTTTCCCTTCTGAAGATAACATGGCTGACGCTCTGGCCGATTCTACAACAAAAACCCAACTTGCCAGCGCCCAAATTACCGACACAGTGATGGAAGTGACAAAACTAAATGTAGCCACCGGCGCATTTGCGCTTTTAAATGCTTCTGCGGTTAACACCAATAAAATAACTGGAAAAAACTGCATGAGCGGAATTTATGTCAATGATGAGGATCTGACTTCTTATCACAGCAATAACTCTGATCTGGTTCTTCTCTACGGCTCTAGTAAGGTGGCTCGTAACAAAGACATACCCTTTGACAATTATTGGAAAGACGAGCTTAATTATCAGTTTTATAAAGAAAGTTACCCCTTCATTTTAAACCATTTAGAGCTGCCTTGGTTATACAGGAACTTAGACCTTAGTCGTTTGGGCTATTGGTCAAAGCCCTTTTGCCTGAGCGGCGAGAAGCAGATTATAACTTATTCCCTTCCGCTCATAGACAGAAACGGAAATGTCTATGGAGTTGTGGGGCTTGAACTCTCTGTAGATTATTTAAAAACGATGCTTAGTCCTATTGAACTTCACGGCTTGTATGACAGCTTTTTTGTAGTGGTTGATTATTCAGATTTTGAAATGTCAACTGGTTGGTTCCTGACAAGCGGCACTCTATCGTCTCAATTTAAGCCGTCTGTAAAAAGACAGTTAACTTATACAGAGTCAGTTAAGTATCCTGGAGTCTATGAATTTACAAGTTCTGATAACATGGATCAGGTTGCCGTCGGTTCCTTTTCCGGCCTAAATTTATATTATTATGACAGCCCCTATAGAAATCAAAATTGGGGCTTAATGGGGTTTGTGGAAAACAAAGTTATTTCAAGCCTAGCGGACAACCTTAAAAACAATTTGACTATGGCCGTTCTGGTATCTATAACATTCAGCCTTCTAACTACTCTCATTATGTCAAAAAGAATTACAAAGCCTCTTACCAGCCTTACAGATAAAATCCCCACTCTCGATGATGAAAAGCTTATAACTCTTGACAAAACAAATATTCGGGAAGTTGACCTTTTAATTTCCTCAATTGAAACCCTGTCTTTTAATCTCCGTGAATCCGCAAAAAGGACAACCCAGACAATAGAAATGACCGGGATGCCAATTGGGTTTTTTGAAATTAATAAGGAAAAAAACAAGGTTATTGTGACCGATATTCTATGCTCCATGCTTGAAATAGAGAAAAAGCCGGACGGAAGTTATCCTCTTGAAGATTTCATGAAAATATATGATGAATTAATGAAAAATCCAGAAGCTTCCATGAAGGATGTCTACATTTTAAATCAAAATGTAAAGACGAATAAATGGCTCAGAGTGAAAACCGCTCAGCAAAAAGAAAAAATGTTCGGTATAATTATTGATGTTTCCACCGAGGTCTATGAGAAAAAAATTCTTGAATTTGCAAGAGATACGGATACAATGACTGGCCTTTATAATAGATCTGCCTTTGTAAACAGATTCTATGAAACTATTAAGGATCATCCTAATACCATAGGCGCTCTGCTCTTTGTTGATTTGGACGGGCTTAAATATGTAAACGACACCTACGGTCACGATTATGGGGATATGTATATAAAGCTTGCAGGGAAGCACTTTAATGAGCTAAGTGACAGGAACGCCATAGTTTGCAGGGCTTCCGGAGATGAGTTTTATATATTTATTTATGGCTATGAATGTCCTGACGACATAAGGGAAATAATTTATGAGCATTATGAAGCCATGAGTAAAAAAATCCTTATGCATCCAAGCGAAAAGTCAATTCCTTTACGGGGTTCTATCGGTCTGTGCTGGTTCCCCTACGATTCAAAGGATGTAAACGAGCTTCTGAGGTATTCGGACTTTGCCATGTATGAATCCAAAAAAACTACTAAGGGCACGATAAAGGAGTTTGACAGGGAATCATATTTGAAGGATTCTTATCTCATGGAAAAGGTAGAAGCACTGAACGAATTTATTGAGAAGAACCTTGTCAGATACGCGTTTCAGCCTATTATTGACATTAGAAACGGAGAAGTTTTTGCCTACGAAGCGCTTATGCGTCCAACGTCAGAGGACTTAACCTCACCCTATCATGTGCTTCAATTAGCGAAAAGCCAGAGCAAACTTTATCAGATCGAAAAAATGACTTTCTTCAACATTGTTAACTGGCTTAAAGAAAATCACACCCAGCTTAAAGGTGCGAAGCTGTTTTATAACACAATTCCAAGTCAGGTTTTATCTGAAAAAGACGTGGAAGAAATCATGAAAGAATGTCCTGAATTTTTTACTCATACCGTATCTGAAATAACAGAAGCGGAGGAAAGTTATAAAAGCTCTTTAATGGAGAAAATCAGTCTCATAAGAAAGAACGGTGGACTCATAGCTATTGACGATTTCGGCACAGGTCACTCAAATGATTCAGTTTTGTTGACTGTTGAGCCGGATTATATTAAAATTGATATGTCGCTCATAAATGATATTGACAAGAGCAGCAATAAGCAGCATTTGGTTTCAAACCTTATAAATTATGCAAAAAGGCATAATACAAAAATAATTGCTGAAGGGATTGAAACCCGTGAAGAAATGGAAACGGTTTACAGGCTTGGGGCTGATTACGTTCAGGGGTATTTTTTCGCCCGTCCCGCTTTTGAAATCCTTGATATACCAACGGAAAAGAGAAACATTTTGTTGACTCTGCCACAAAGTGAACAACTACGTCTTAAACCGCGAATCTAAAACCATATAGGGGGAAAGGAAAGTGAATGAAAAAATCCGGCAGATATTAGATGACATGTTGGAAAACCAAACGATTCCATCAAAAGATATCCCTGATATTGACCTTTATATGGATCAGGTAACTACATTTATCGAAGAAAAGCTGAAAAATTTTAAGAGGGTACCCAGCGATAAAATCTTGACAAAAACTATGATTAATAACTACACAAAGGACAAGGTTCTTCCCCCTCCGGTTAAAAAAAAGTATTCAAAAGACCATATTTTTCTGCTTATTTTAATCTATCATCTAAAGAATTGTATAACAATATCGGACATTGGTATTCTTCTGTCCTCCTTCATAGACAAAAAGAAGCAGGCCAAAACTAATCCTAAAAAATTTTATGATGCCTTTGAGAAAATTCAGGTTATGGAAAGAGAAAAGTTTTTTGAAGATTTTGAACGCATAGAGGCGGTGGTTAATAACTTTAATGAGGGTATGTCTGAAACAGAAAAAAATATGTTGACGGCGGCTGCCTTGATAAATCAGGCTAACCAACGCAAACGTATGGCTGAAAAAATTATTGACGAAATGCTAAGCTCATCTAAAGAAAATTAAACACCCCGGCGCTTGATAGAAATAAGCGCCGGGGTGTTTTGTAGTTTTTTACTTTATTACAGTTTAAATTTAGCCACATGACCTTCAAGGATCTTCGCCTGATTTAATAATTCCTCACTTGCCGCCGCGCTTTGCTCACTAGCGGCTGAATTGGTTTGAACAACAGCGGAAATCTGTTCGATTCCAGTAACTACATGTTCCAGCGCCGTTGACTGTTCATTTGTTGCTCTCGTAATATCGGCAAGTTCCGTTGAAGTAACTTTTACGCTTTCCACCACATTCAATAAAGCGTTTGCGGTAACTCCCGCAAGTTTCACGCCCTCTTCAATTGAAGATATGGATACCTCAATATATTTCTTTGTATTTTTGGCTGCTTCAGCTGATTTTCCTGCAAGATCCCTGACCTCGCTCGCCACAACGGCAAAGCCTTTTCCCGCCTGTCCGGCTCTTGCCGCTTCAATTGCCGCGTTTATAGCCAGCATATTGGTCTGGACAGCAAAATCTTCAATACTCTTAATAATTTTGCTTATTTCGGCAGAATTCTCATTAATTTCATCCATGGCAGCCATGAGCTTCTGCATATGCTCATTGCTGTTTTCAATGGATACCACTGCTTCGTCTGCAATTTCATTGGCTTTGTTAGAATTCTGTGCATTTTTCTTAACTTGAGAAGAAATCTCAGTAATAGAGGCCGACAATTCCTCGACAGAACTTGCCTGATTAACCGCGCCCTGAGCCAGATCCATAGAAGTCTCCTCAATCTGATTAGAAGCAGTCAAGACATGTTCTGCGGAAACGTTTATTTCTTGAATGGTTTCTCTCAGTGCCTGAGTTATGTCATTAATAGACTGTTTTATGAGGTCAAACTGCCCAACATATTGGCGGTTAATGCTCTTGCTTAAATCGCCATAGGCCATTGTTTTAAGCACATCTGTTATTTCGCTTATATATGAATTAGTTGATGCAACCATTGTTTCAAAAGATAACATCATGTCTGAGAAGGTTCCTTTATAGTTCTTGCTTACGCTAACAGCAAAATTACCGGCTGAGAGTTGTGACAAAATCCTGTTGGCTTCATTGATAGGATCACTAACGGCCTTCAAGAGGTTATTTAATCCATCAGTTAGCTTGCGCCAGTCTCCCTCATAAATATTTGTATTAACTCTTGTCTCTAGATTACCGTCAATTGCGGCCGAAATAAGTTTATCAACGTCTTTGCTTACATTAGCAAGGTTATTTTTCAGTGAGTTAAGATTGTTAGTAGCGACAATCTTCTTCCCGGGATATTCCATTACAGAAACATTAAAGTTCCCTTTCCCAAACTGGTTCAAGCATTCCAGAATATCTAAAACGTCTTTGATTAGTCCGCCAATTGTTGCGTTAATTGAAGCCACAACATTTTTATATTCACCTTGGAAATCATCTTCAGGTATTTGTGCGTCTATTTCGCCCTGTTTGAAATCATGAGCCAGGATATTGATTTTTTCTGTCAACAAGCCTATGGTGTTTCTAACGCTCAGGAAAGAACCTGCCAGCGCGCCTATTTCATCATTAGTTTTTGAAACAATATTGACGTTTAGATTACCTCTTGCTATTTCTCTTGCAGAAATTTCAAGATCTCTTATGGGTTTCAGGGATTTGTCTATAATCAGATAGCAGATAAGAGCCAGTAAAATCAATCCAATAACACATACAATAATAACGGTAATTACTTGTGATATAACAGGGGCAACAAATTCGCTGTAGTTGACTGTTGTAATGCTGAGCCAAACTGTCTTTGATGTGCCTACGTAAAATGGCACAATGGCCTTATAGTCCTTAGAACCATCTTTAAATGTATCCAAAAACGATGTTGGAACATTTGTATTAGCAACGTTTAATGTCAGTTCAGGGTCTATGCTTCTTGCTACATCTCTAAATTTTTCACCTATTGTGCTGTCATCCAGTGTGTTCATAATAATAGTCTGGTGACCGCACACAATAGCACTTGAAAAGGTTTTGTAACCGCCTGTATTATATTCCGCCGCATTAAGCATTGCGGTGTCTATATCACTACCAACAACTCCCACAAAATTATTTTGACTATCTAAAATAGGGAGAAGCACGCTTATAACTAAATATTTTTTTCCATCAATGTTTTTTTCGTGCGGATCAAGTATTATCATATTTTTGTCTTTGGACATGGTATTATAAACGTCTACACTTAGCATGGCACTCTGGTCTTGTTCCCTTTTTACCTCTCCGGACGTTGCGTATACAGTGAAACCGTTAGGTGCTTCCGGCTGAGAGCCTATAGTGTAATAAAGACTTAATATATTTTGTTCACCAGATTTAGCCATTCCTATAAAGTTAGAAATATAGTTTGCGTGAGATTCGATGGGAACAGTTTCAAGACTCTTAATCGCTTCAATCAATATGGTTTGTTTATCAACCATAGTTTGCATAAAACTCTTTGCGGTTTTCGCGTTTGTATCTGCAAGTACCCTAAGTTCCTCTTCCTGTTTGGCCGTCATTTGATTAGTAGTTGTAACGGCAATAATAACGGTAAGTATGCTAAATGCCAGAATCAGCCCCAATGTAATAAATAAAGTTACCCTTGTGGCCAGTTTCCTTTTCTTATCATAAGTGTTCATAATTGCCTCCTAATTTATTTAATTGAATTATGTATACATGCCAATCCTTATAAAATTTTGGCATGTTATATCCTGTCTCAGCTATAATGATATTAGAACCGGCGTTCAAACTAAACACATAACATAAAGAATTATTGCGCATACACAAGTAGAATATTAAGCTCAAACAACAAAACTTTGGTATTAATGGTCTTAATGATTCTTTACCGAAGGCGTAAAATAGCGGGCTATTTAGCCCACAGGATATACAAAAATATAAAGTCGCGGTCTTATTATACCCGTATATCCAATTTTTATAGACTCGGATTAGAATTTTTGTCTGAATTGCTTGACACTAGCTCTGTACAATAAATATTACGGCTAGAGCTGAATATAATATTTGTTTTGCCGTCACAATTATAAAAATGAGCGGCAATTTTTACGTGGATATTATATCATATCTGTTTAAGCTGAGCAAGCATAAATATACCCCGGCTACTAAAAGTGCGTTGCACTTTAGTGACAGGGGTATATATGAAAAGGCTGTGGAATCAATATTAACGTGCGGGCGAACTGTTTTCGCCCACACGGAATAATAGTGGCATTTAAAATCTGTACTTACCCATCATTTTTCTTAACATCATTGCGTTTACGGCTTGCTTAAAGTACGGATTGTTTTTTGTCTCCGGCATACTCATTACCGAGTAGCCTAGTAAATTATATTGATCAACAATGCTGTTCCAAGTAGCGGGACCTATTACGCCGTCAGGTGTCAAACCTGCCAGTCTTTGATAGGTTTTAACTGCCGTCTCTGTTAAACTCCCGAATATTCCGTCAGGTTTCAAATATGGGATCGAGCCATATTTTTCTGATAATTTATTCAGATATCTCTGCATTAACGCAACGTTGTCTCCCCTCGAACCCAGCCGAAGAGCTGTTCCGGGGTATGGAGGTTTTTCCGGCAGTGTGCTAATCAGATTATATTGCTCAACAATTTGACGCCATGTGGCGGGACCGATAACTCCGTCCGGTGCCAGACCGAAGATATTCTGGAAGGCAATAACTGCCGATTTTGTGCCGTTGCCGAAAATTCCATCTTCTTTTAGCTTTGGAATTGACGGATATCTATTTGAAATTACGTTTAAATAACTTTGCATTAATTTAACGTCATTTCCTGATGAGCCAACTCTTAAAGGATATCCGGGGTATTGTGGATATACCGGTGAGGGCACAGAAGGGATATTTACATTGTCTTCAATGCCCTTATAAATTTCATAAAGTTTTTGCCATGTTGTAGGGCCTACAATGCCGTCCTGAGTAAGACCGAACATCTTCTGGAAAGCCATAACAGACTGCTTGGTTCTGATGTCAAAAACTCCATTTTCTATAACTGTGGGGATGCCAGGATAAAATTCAGAAATAAAATTCAAAAGAAATTGGAGCTGTACTACATCTTCGCCTCTTGATCCTTCTCTTAAAACAACTATAGGAGGTGCAGCACCTATACCGATATATTCTCCCTCACTTTTAAGTTCCGCAAGCTTTTTTACCGCAGTATATATGGAAGAAATTTTATACCAGGTGGTTCTACCTACAATTCCGTCGTCAAATAACATAAAGGTTTTTTGGAATTTTTTTACCGCACTTGTTGTATCGCTTCCAAACACTCCGTTTGGATTGTTTATTTCCGGAATAAGAGGGAAATTTACCCTGATTCGGTTCAATTGATTCTGAATGGTTAATACATTATTTCCTCTGTCTCCTTCTTTTAAGGGCGTTCCGGGATATGATTCATAAATTCCCTTAAAAACATTACATTCAACGATTTCTATGTCTTTAGGATAGTAATATCTTAAAATATCAATGGGCGGCAGTCCACTTTGGGCTAGAGGAACTGTTCCCCATTGAGAAAGACCGGGACATTTTACTGTAGAACCGTTACAATATTCTGCAAAAAACGGCTCTTTGCGTCCCTTTCTTCTGATATATCTGTTAAATATTCTATCAACAAGGTTACTAATGTTCTCAAAGATATTTCTTCCATAAATAAAAGCTTGGTCATAAGCTGTGGAGTTGGTTATCTGGAACGGATAGATTTTGCTAGGATACCATTCCGTATAGACTCTGTTTAATGCCAATGAAATTTGGCAATATATGTTTGCTATGAGAGAGGCCTCTGGCCATGTGGGGTATATTTCGCTTGACGCTACATTTTTTATATAGTCAATAAATGGAACTCTAACGTTTTCTGCGTTTTCGTTGGGTTTTCCAAGATGTACAATAATGTAATCAGGGATATAGACCTCCCGGGCTATTCTGCTTTCAACATAAGATGTTTCCTGTTGTCTCTCAATTGGAAGTTGAAGGGTATTTTTCGGAATAACGATTTCATTGACATAAACCACCTGAGCTACTTCTGCGCTTAGAGGAATCATATTAATAGGCAAAATGGATGTTTCCGTATCAAAAATTTGAACTCCTCTGATAATGGTGGTGTCAAAACCATCTGCGCTTACTTCCACATCACATGTGCTATAAGGTTCCCCTTGGCTATATGGATCCAGTGAATTTTCTTTGTTTGGAGCAGCCATCTGAACTGTATCTGTAGCGCCGTTTGCATCAGTCCTTAACTCATATAATATTCTTCCGTCGTTGCTTTTAACGGCTACGCGAGCCTGACCCACAGGCAGAGCCTCGTTTCCCGTAAAAACCTCTAGTTTTAAATATCCCATACCCATAATCATACCACCCATCACATCTTCATTAAATACTATAGTATATTGCGGATAAAGAATTGTTGTTACTCTGTTCTAAATCCAATACCTTCTCACCCCACTTTACATTCTATGTAATAGGAATAATTTTAAATGCATATATTTTAAGAAGCCGTAATTTTTAGCTACGCGATGAATCTTCCGTTATAAAGCTGGTTAAGGAGCTGTTTTATGTATCCGAATAAAACTCTTTCGCCCCAAAGATTAAACTCAAATTATCCGCCAAACTCTGCACCAAATTATTTGCCGGACATAAGTGCCGGTATTCATAGCAGTGAACTTCATACATTGAGGAATTTTACCCATTCTATGAATTATATCTGGCTTAAATCAAACGGCGGATTCTGGATGTACCCTATCAATTTTTTAAACAATTATATGAATGGATACATATGGAACGATCCCTCCTGGGTATACTCAAGCGTCAACCTTGATTCTGTCGAGTCTTATTTTTAGGGAGGTGGAAAGTTGCCGAACAACCAAATAAAATTACCGGACGAAACGGAATTAAATGAGTTTAATAATACCGAGTTAGAGGCGGGCTATGACAGTCAGACTGATACATGGGAAGTTATTGTAAAGTATAACGGCGATATCCTAAAAATAGAAGAGGAGTTAAAAGTAGAAGTAGAATTATTGGGAGAAAATTACGCCATTATAACTTTGACCAGTCCTAAAATAGCACTCTTAGAAGAATATTCAGAAATTGAAAGCATAGAAATGCCCAAAAACATTGTTGGCAATTTGAATGAAGCGATTAACAGTTCATGTATTACTCAGGTTCAGAGCGAGACGGGATTAAACCTCTCAGGGGAAGGTACAATTGTTGCAATAATAGATTCGGGAATTGATTATACCCATCCTGATTTCAGAAATGAAGACGGCTCTTCAAGGATTTTATACATATGGGATCAAACAGGTATTGGCACCCCTCCTGACGGTTTTAAAAGCGGAGTGCAATACGATAATGCTGAAATTAATAAGGCATTGACAAATCAAAATCCTTTCAGCATAATACCTGAAATTGATGTTAACGGACACGGAACATCCGTTGCTGGGGTAGCAGCCGGTAACGGAAGGGCAAGTCAGGGTAGAAACAAGGGTGCAGCTCCTAAAGCTTCTATCATTGCAGTTAAGTTAGGGCAGAGGGGATTCAAATCATTTGTCAGAACTACTGAGTTAATGAGAGCATTAAAATACGTTATTGACAAAGCAGAAGTTTTAAATATGCCTGTCGCTATTAACATAAGTTATGGAACAAATAACGGCTCTCATGACGGCAGTTCACTCTTTGAAACATATATTGATGAAATATCTCAAAATTGGAAAACGGTAGTTGTAGTGGCCTCAGGCAATGAAGGGG
>CAYLSP010000031.1:0-10199 GCA_964385935.1 uncultured Defluviitaleaceae bacterium | reverse complement strand
ACAATTCTTCCGGGAACATAAATTTCTTTTATAATTTCAGACCCAGAAAGCTTATCTGCTACAGCATTTTTAGAGGCTTCAATTACATCATCTTTTTGCATATCGGAAGGAATTTGAATATCCCCTTTTAACTTTCCGTTTATTTGGATGGCAATTGTAATAGTATCCTCAACGAGTTTTGTTTCATCATAGACAGGCCATTTTTCGTCAAAAATAGATGTTGTGTAGCCAAGGGTTTCCCACAATTCTGATGCCATATGAGGCGCAAACGGAGATAATAGAATCATTAAATCCCTTAAAGTTTCCTTATCAATACCATTATTTTTTCTGGCAAGATCCGTTAACTTGTTAGTGTATTCCATGAAACCGCTGACAACGGTATTTAACGTAAGGTTATCAAGTCTTGTAGTTATTTCATATATCAGCTTATTTCTTAAATATTCCGTTGCTTTGTCGGGCTTAATTATTTTAGTTTTGTATTCCCCCACAAGCTTCCAAACCTTACTTAAAAAGCGGTAAACGCCGTCGATGCCGTTTGTATCCCATTCGGAATCAAGCTCCGGAGGTCCGATAAATAACTCATACATACGCAGTGAGTCGCAGCCGTATTTGCTGACAAGGCCATCAGGCGAAACAATATTGCCCTTTGATTTAGACATTTTTGTTCCGTTATGATTTATCATCCCTTGGTTAAACAGCTTCTTAAACGGCTCTTTAAAGTCCACTACGCCAATGTCATACAAAAACTTTGTGTAGAATCTTGCATAGAGCAGGTGGAGAACGGCATGTTCAATACCGCCTACATAATAGTCAACAGGAAGCCATTTCTTCATCATTTCCTTGCTTATAAGTTCATTATCGTTATTTACGTCGGCATAACGCAGGAAATACCAGCTGCTTCCGGCCCATTGTGGCATTGTATTAGTTTCTCTTTTTGCGGGTTTTCCACATTCGGGACAGGTAGTATTAACCCAGCTATCAATAGCTGCTAACGGAGATTCTCCAGTTGATGTGGGTTTATATGATTCGACCCGGGGAAGTGTCACAGGCAGGTCTTTATCAGGAACAACAACCGCGCCACAATCCGGACAATGGATAATCGGAATCGGCTCGCCCCAATATCTTTGACGTGAGAAAACCCAGTCTCTAAGCTTATAATTAACAGTTTTCTTGCCAAGTCCCTTTTTCTCTAAATAATCAGATACTATTTCAATGCCTTTTGATGAAGGGGTTCCGTCAAACTCGCCTGAGTTAACCATAACTCCATCACCTGTATAAGCTTCTTCAAGCTCGCAGGTGCTTCCGTCTTTTGAAATAACCTGTTTAATTTCAATTCCGAACTTTTTAGCAAATTCAAAGTCTCTTTCGTCATGAGCCGGAACGCACATAATTGCGCCTGTTCCATAATCTGCAAGGACATAATCTGAAATCCAAATTGGAGTCAGAGCATTATTTATAGGATTAACTCCATACGCCCCTGTGAATACGCCGGTTTTTTCCTTTGACGCCATTCTGTCAACATTTGATTTCATGCTTGAAGCGAATACATAATCTTCAACGGCTTTCAGGTTTTCAGCAGTGGTTATGCTTTTAACAAGCTTATGTTCAGGAGACAAAACCATAAATGTTGCGCCGTAAAGAGTGTCTGGGCGGGTTGTGAAAACCTTTATTTTTAAGTCGCTGTCTTTAACAGAGAAATCAACTTCCGCTCCAAAGCTTTTTCCAATCCAGTCAGCCTGCATTTTTTTAACTTTGTCGGGCCAGTCAAGGGAGTCCAGGTCACTAAGAAGCCTTTCGGCATAGGCGGTTATTTTAAGCATCCACTGCCTCAAATTCTTTTTTGTAACAGGGCCGCCGCAACGGTCACATTCTCCGCTTGTAGCTTCTTCGTTAGCTAAAACCACCATACATTTAGGACACCAGTTAAGCGGCATTTCCTTTTCATATGCAAGCCCATTCTTAAACATCTGTGCAAAAATCCATTGTGTCCATTTATAATACTTTGGGTCAGTTGTATTAATTTCTTTATCCCAGTCATAAACGCAGCTTATTTCTTTTAATTGGCGTTTAAAATTAGCGGCTGATTCCTTCATGATAGTTTCGGGATGTTTGCCCATAGCGATAGCGTAATTTTCAGCCGGAAGACCAAAAGCGTCCCAGCCCATAGGATGAAGCACTTCATAGCCTTGAAGTATTTTATAACGGCTTATTACGTCGGTAAGTACATAACCTCTCCAGTGCCCAACGTGAAGACCTTCGCCAGAGGGATAAGGAAACATATCAAGGCAATAAAACTTTTCTTTATTTTCGTCCGGTTTATTGACAGGATTTTGTTCCCAAACAGCCCGCCATTTTTTCTCTATCCTGCCGTGCTCATATTTTTCCATAAAAACCCTCCAAATTTAAACCAGTCTTTTAATAAGGCTTTCCATATCTCCCGGCAGTAAATCAATCATCGGTATCTCAATAAGGGTGTATGCTCCGGGCTTCTGTTTCATAGAAGCTCTTGCGCAGCTACACATAATTTGTGCTGTTAAAGCCGGATTATTAATTTTCATGTTAAATTCAAATAATTGGTTATCAGTAGTTCCTGAAACGCCTTTTCTTGTGAGGGAAACGCCATGTCCCCGATCAAGATAAGCGTCTACAGAGTCAACTAATATTACATGGCTTTCATCATGGCTGAAATAAGGGTCTTCTAAAATTTCTTTTTTAGCTTTTTCAAAATCAGCACCTTGTTCCATCTCAATATATACAATACGTCTGTGAATACCAGTTCCAACAGGAATTGTCATTGAAAGCGCGTCTTTTACTCCAGTTTTTCCTTTTGCAGCAACAGAATGTCCCATGCTCATGCCGGGACCGAAATTTGTATAAGTTATGCCTTTTGGAGCGCAAGCCTCAAGAAGAGCACGAACAACTGAATCACTTCCCGGATCCCAGCCGGAAGAAATAATTGCGCAAGATTTGTTTTCTATGGCGACTTCAGAAAGCTCCTGTCTTAATTCCCAAATTGAAGTATGGATATCAAAGCTGTCTACAGTATTAATTCCCATTTTAAGATATTTTTTAGATTCTTCTGAAACGCTTCTGGACGGTGTGCAGAGAATTGCAACGTCCACATCCCCAAGGCTCTTAATATCTGATGAAACAGGAACATTAGGTAGTTCTGGGATAGGCGTAGCATTTCTTCTTACAATGCCGGCTAGTGTCATATCTTCAGCCGCTAACACAGCGTCAACGGTAAATTTACCAATGTTTCCATATCCGATAACAGCAACATTAATTTTCTTCATTTTTCTGTCCTCCTAAATATAAATAACTATCATTTTATAATAAATTGAATATTAATACAACAATAAATTTTAAGTTATTCTTTAAAACTCATCAGTGCTTCTAATGCATAGTCAATTTCATCAAATGTATTTAGAAAGGAAAAGCTAAAACGCGTAAGTCCAGATTTTTCAGTGTTAAGAGCTTTATGCAAAAGTGGAGCGCAGTGAGAGCCTGATCTTGTGGCTATATTAAACTTCTCTGATAAAGTTGATGAAATTTCGGCGGAATCATAGCCGTCAATCAATATGGAGACAACAGCTCCCCTTGTTCTTTGGGAATAATCCCCATATAACTTAATGTTTTTAATCTCTTTTATGCCCTCTAAAAACCTATTTAATAAAGCTCTTTCTTTTTCTTCAATAATAGACAACCCAATATCTTCAATGAACTTGACTCCTGCTTGAAGCCCAGCTATTCCATGACAATTAAGCGTTCCGGCCTCTAAGCGGTCTGGAAGCTCTTTGGGGTGTTCTTTTGAAAAGGAATGATGACCTGAACCGCCTGTTTTGAATTGATTTATATCTACTTGATTTACAATAAGCCCACCCGTTCCTTGTGGGCCAAAAAGGGATTTATGGCCTGTAAAACAGGTTACGCTTGCAAGTGACGAATCCACCGGCATAACTCCGGCTGATTGAGCGGCATCAAGAATAAAATAAAGACCGTATTGGCGGCACAGCTTTGATAGATATTCGATATCTGTTCTTATGCCGGTGACATTTGAAACATGAGTTGCAATTATTGCTTTCGTCTTAGAGGTGATCAGTTTTTCCAGATTGTCAAATATAAGGTTTCCAGAGTTATCGCAGGGTACAAAATCAATCTCACAGCCAATTCTGTAAAGCGGCCTTAAAACCGAATTATGTTCGGCCACGGTAGTAATCACATGGTCTCCCGGCGATATAAGTCCGTAAATAGCTATATTTAAGGATTCCGTTGCACCGGAGGTAAAAACAACTGACAGTGGGTCGTCACAGTTAAAAAGCTTGGCCAAATGCTCCCTTGCTGAATAAACGATTCTTGAAGCCTCCACTGCTATTGGATATGCACCTCTGTTGGGACTCCCTATCTGATTTATTGCATTAAAGACCGCTTTCCCCACACCGGGTGGTTTCGGAAAACTAGTAGCAGAATTATCAAAATATCTGATAGGTTTTTCGTTATTTATCATTGTATGCTCCTTGTAATTCCCTAAGGTTTTGATACTATTATACATATAAATATTAGCTAATGAAAGGATTTTTTTAATGGACTTGAGAAGTTTTAAAAAGCTGTCCGGATGCGGTGGCTGCACAGCTAAATTGCCTCCTGGGAAGCTTAAAGAGGTTTTGCAGGCTATTCCAAAATTCAGTGACGAAAATTTATTGGTAGGATTTAACTCATCCGACGACGGCGCGGTTTATAAGCTTAGTGACGATATCGCTATTATAAATACGTTGGACTTTTTTCCTCCTATGACTGATGACCCCTATATGTTCGGAAAAATAGCTGCCGCAAACTCACTTAGCGATGTATACGCGATGGGTGGAGAAGTTAAAGTTGCGCTTAATATAGTCTGTTTCCCTGAAAAAGAAGATATTACCATTTTGGGCGAAATTTTACGCGGCGGCGGTGAAAAAGTCCTTGAAGCCGGAGGCGTTCTCTGCGGTGGACATAGCATAAATGACGAGGGAATTAAATTTGGAATGTCCGTTACCGGAATAGTTCATCCTGAAAAAATATATAGAAACAACAGTTGTAAAATCGGAGACCGTATTATTTTAACAAAGCCTTTAGGAATCGGAATTATAACATCCGCTTATGCTGCTTTTAAAGAAGAAGATGAGGCATATTTAGCGGCTCTTAAATCCATGGAAACTTTAAATAAGTATGCGGCAGATGTGGCCAGAGATTTCCCTGTTTCCGCTTGTACAGACGTAACCGGGTTCGGATTCTTAGGTCATTTGGATGAAATGTCTAATCAAGATTATACTATTTTAGTGGATTCTAAAAATGTGCCGTATATAGAAAAGGCTCATGAATACGCTAAAGAATTTATTATTACTGCCGGAGGGCAAAAGAACAGAAAATTCCTTATAGGAAAAGTTCGTTTTGAAATGGAGGACAACCCTCTAAAAGAAATTTTGTTTGACCCTCAAACTTCTGGTGGGCTGCTTATTTCTATGCCGGAGGAATTTTGTAATGATTTCTTAAAAAATCTTTCTGAAAACGGAGTTGACGCAAAAGTTGTGGCTTCTGTAATTCCCCGTGAGGATAAAAATATTATTGTGAGATGAGGAAATTTATGGAATTGAATTGTTTAGGTGAAACTTGTCCAATGCCGGTTATTAAGACAAAAAAAGCTCTTGCAGAAATAACTGAAGGCGGTTTTGTTTCGGTTTTGGTTGATAATATTGAAGCAATGGAAAATATTGAAAAGATGATTCAAGATATGGCTTTTCCCTATGAAACTAAAGAGGATAATGGAAATTTTAATATTACAATTACAAAAGGGAATGCACCTATAACCGAAAATATAAAAACTCCTGAAAAGAAAGAGAGCAAAAACGGGACGGTTGTGGTAATTTCTTCAAATAAAATGGGAGACGGCGATGAAGAACTAGGCCAGACTTTACTTAGAACTTTTATTTATACACTGACTGAACTGGATGTCCTTCCAAAGACCATTGTTTTCTACAACAGCGGCGTAAAAATGACCACAATTGATGCTCAGTCTGTGAAGGATATTAAAACGCTACAGGATTCGGGAGTTGAAATAATGAACTGCGGCGCATGTCTAAATTTTTACGGATTAACGGATTCTCTTAAAGTCGGCAGAGTATCAAATATGTATGAAATCGCAAATATTTTATTAACCGCAGAAAGGGTAGTGAAGCCATAATGGAACAGACTGAAAAACCCTATTATATTGTCACATTCAATTCAACAAATGACGCTATGAAAGCCGAAAAGCTGCTTATTAACATAGGTTCCATTATTCCCATCCCGTCTGAAATTTCGGCGGGATGCGGTTTTTCTATCAAACTTGAGGAGCTATCCCCTGGGTTTGATATAATTAAAGACAAAACAAATTATTCAGGTCTTTATAAGGTTTTAGGAAGGGGAAAAAACAAAGTTATTGAGAAAATCTCTATAAATTAATTGCAATATTTCCTGAGCTGTGTTAAAATAAAGTTAGCCTTGTATACAAGATTGAATACAATGTTGTACAATTAAAAATCTTTGCTTTTTAAGACTAAAAGGAGGATTTATAATGCATGAAGCGCCTAAACTTCTGATAATTAATCCCGGCTCAACTTCTACAAAAATTTCTGTTTTTGAGAACTCGGAACTTCTTCTTGAAAAAAAACTCACTCATACAGTTGATGACCTGTCCTCATATAAAGATATTATTGCTCAGCTTGATTTTCGTAAAAATGCAATTTTAAACGTTTTAGAAGAACTCCAGATAAAAATTTCTGATTTGGCTTGCATAGTTGGACGTGGCGGCTTGCTTGCTCCTATAGAATCAGGCGTTTACATAGTTAACGAAAAAATGTTAGAGCAACTAAGAAGCTGCATGTACGGTGAACACGCGTCTAATCTTGGGGCACTTTTGGCATGGGAACTGGCTTCTCCTTTTGGAATACCCTCCTATATAGCAGACCCCGTTGTTGTTGACGAATTAAGTGATATAGCTAGGCTTTCAGGGCATCCAGATGTTGTCAGAATCAGTATTTTTCATGCACTTAACCAAAAGGCTGTGGGAAGAGCTGCCGCTAAATCCTTAGGAAAAAATTACCAAGACTGTAATTTTGTAATAGCTCATATGGGTGGCGGAATTTCCGTTGCTGCACATAAAAAGGGCAGATGCGTTGATGTTAATAACGCTTTAAGCGGAGATGGCCCTTATACTCCTGAACGCTCTGGAGGTATGCCTGCTGCGGCCATGGTTGAAATGTGCTTTTCAGGCCAGACAAAAGCCGAAATAAAACGGAAGCTTGTTGGAAAAGGCGGTCTTTCAGCCTATCTTAATACAAACGACTGCTTACAGGTAGTTGACCGTATTAAAAACGGTGATGAATATGCTAAACTTGTTTTTGAGGGAATGGCTTATCAGACAGCAAAAGAAATCGGTGCATATTCAGCGGTTTTAAAGGGCGACATTGATGCAATCGTTTTAACCGGAGGTCTTGCAAACGACAAAACTCTCGTTGAATATATCACAGACATGGTTAAATTTATCGCACCTGTTATGGTTTTCCCAGGTGAAGATGAAATGCTGGCTCTCTGTGAAGCAGGGCTTAGGGTTATTAACAAAATTGAAATACCCAAAACTATATGAAAAACCGGTATCAGTTAGACCGGTTTTATTGCCGAGTTAAAAAATAAAATAAAGGGGTGTTTTTATGGCTAAATATGATTTTAGAATCGAGCTCACAAAGCAGAAAAAACAAAAACCCGATGAATCAAAGCTGGGATTCGGGAAGATTTTTACAGACCACATGTTTATGATGGATTATTCAAGGGAAAAAGGATGGTTTGACCCACGCATAGTCCCATATGAACCGATTCCAATTGACCCTGCTGCTATGGTTTTTCATTATGGTCAGGCGGTATTTGAAGGCATGAAATGTTATAGGACAGCGGAAGGAAAGCTTAACTTATTCCGTCCCCAAAAGAACTTTGAAAGACTTAACACCTCCGATGCCAGAATGTGTATACCTCACCTTGATGAAGAACTTGCTCTTGCCGGATTAATTGAACTTCTTAAAATTGATGCCGACTGGATTCCCTCTGCACCCAACACTTCACTCTATATCCGTCCTTTCGTAATTGCAACAGAAGCGGCTTTGGGCGTTCATCCTGCTCATAACTATACTTTCATGATAATTTGTTCTCCTGTTGGCCCATATTATGCAGAAGGGCTTGCACCTGTAAGCATTTTAATTGAAGATGAATATGTCCGCGCCGTAAAAGGCGGCATTGGATTCGCAAAATCTTCCGCAAACTACGCAATAAGCCTAAAAGGTCAGCAAAAGGCCATAGATAAAGGCTTTTCACAGGTTATGTGGCTTGATGGAATTAACAGAAAATATGTTGAAGAAGTCGGCACAATGAACGTTTTCTTCAAGATTAACGGCGAAATAGTTACCCCTATGTTAAGCGGCAGTATTTTGCCGGGTATTACAAGAGATTCCTCTATTCAACTTCTTAGAAGCTGGGGCTTGACAGTTACTGAAAGAGCAATTTCCATTGATGAAATTATTGAAGCAAGCGAAAACGGAACTCTTGAAGAAGCTTTCGGAACAGGTACAGCTGCTGTCATTTCTCCTGTTGGCCGTTTTATTATGGGTGATAAAGAAATAAAAGTCGGCGACGGAAAAAATTATGAAACTTCATACAAGCTTTATGACGTTTTAACAGGTATTCAATATGGCAGAGTAAAAGACGAATTCAACTGGGTTGTGGAAGTTAAATAATTAGTTTTTTCAGGAGGTAATATGATTAGAACATTTGATGAACTTATTACAGCTTCAAAAAAAGCTCCTAAAAAAACCGTGGCTGTTGCTGTGGCACAAGATGACGACGTTTTACGCGGTGTAGAGTTTGCCAGAGATAACGGATTGATAAACGCAATTCTTGTGGGAAATAAAAAAGAAATAGAAAAAATAGCCGAAAATTGTAATATTGACTTGAATAACTACGAAATTATTGACGAAGCTGTGCCTGAAAATTGCTGTAAGATTGTGGCCGAGCTTATAGCTTCAGGAAAGGCTCACATTTTTATGAAAGGTCTTGTTGAAACAGCAACTGTTCTAAAGGCTGTGCTCAATAAAGATTATGGACTCAGAGGCGACAGACTTTTGTCTCATGTCTCGATGTTTACAATGGAGAAATATGACCGAATGGTTTTTGTAACCGACGCGGCTATGAACCTTTTGCCTACTTTAGAGCAGAAAAAAGAAATTATCGAAAATGCGGTTTTTGTGGCTCATAAGTTAGGGATTGAAAATCCAAACGTTGCCCCAATATGCGCGGTTGAAAAATTTAACCCAAAAATGCCTGCCTCTGTGGATGCGGCCGCTCTTCATGAAATGAACGAACGTGGTGAAATAAGCGGATGTTATGTCTCCGGCCCTGTTTCCCTCGATTTGGCTATGGAAAAAGCCGCCGCTGCACATAAGGGCTATAATGACAAAATCGGTGGTGCTGCTGATATACTTCTTGTTCCAAACATCGAAGCCGGAAATGTACTTTATAAATCGATTGTATATTTTGCAGGAGGAAAAGTTGCAGGAACTGTTGTCGGCGCAAAATGCCCCGTTGTTATAACAAGCCGTGCCGATTCTAATGTTTCAAAATTTTATTCAATAGCTACGGCAGTTTTATTATCTTAGGGCGAATTCGCAGGAAGCGAAAGGAGGAGAGTAATTTGGCAAAAGTAAAGTTATTCGTTGATAAATGCAAGGGCTGCAGTCTTTGCGTCAGCGTTTGCCCCAAAAAAATTCTTGATATTGACAAGAGCAAAGTCAACGCAAAAGGATATTTTCCGGCTTGCTGCGTTGATGAGTCAAAATGTATCGGATGTGCATTTTGCGCAACAATCTGCCCTGATTCTGTAATTGAAGTTTTCAAATAATGGAGGTGTAGTATGGAGAAACGGTTTATGAAAGGAAATGAGGCTATTGCCGAAGCGGCTATTCAAAGCGGCTGCAAATACTTTTTCGGTTATCCAATAACGCCTCAAAACGAAATACCGGAATATCTTTCATGGAGACTTCCAGAAGTCGGCGGAACTTTTGTTCAGGCCGAATCAGAAGTCGCCGCTATTAACATGGTTTACGGTGCTGCCGGTGCTGGTGGTAGAGTTATGACAAGCT
>CAYLSP010000030.1:4030-10223 GCA_964385935.1 uncultured Defluviitaleaceae bacterium | reverse complement strand
CATCAATGTTTCCGTCTATATACTGAATATCCCCATTTTGCGCCGCAGCTTCAAGCTTTGCCGCCATAGAGGAAAGTACGATTGCTCCAAGAGTAGCTGATGCGCTTTTAAGTGCGTGTACCTCTGTTCTGAAAGCCGGAATATTTCTCTCAGTAAAGTGTTTAAGCAGGGACGAACATTTTTGGTTTCCGTCTGCATAATAAACTGAAAGAATTTGTAGATAGTCTTCCTTATTGCCACCAACTGATAGGATTCCCTGTGTCGTATTTACTCCTTCTATTTTTAGATGTGATTCTTCCTGTATTTTAAGAGGCTCCTTAGAGTCTTTTTCAATTTTTTTTGAAGGAGGGAGCCATTTTGCCAGAATATGATTTAGCTTGTTAATTTCTATTGGTTTGGCAAGAAAATCGTTCATGCCTTCTCGGATAAACATTTCTCTGGTGCCTACTAAAGCGTTGGCAGTTAGTGCTATTATTGGCAGAGTGCGATAATATTTTTCATCAAGCTGACGTATAGCAGCAGTGGCGTCAATGCCGTCCATTTCGGGCATCATATGATCCATGAAAACTAAATCATACTGGTTCTTTTTAACCATTTCAATAGCTTCTATTCCGTTTTCAGCTGTGTCAATTGTAAACATATATGGCCCCATTAATCCTTCGGCAACTTTTAAGTTGACAGGATTGTCATCCACAACAAGCACACGAGCTGAGGGCGCAGTAAAATTAGTATGTGACGAACTTAATCCCAAACCGTTTTCATTCTTTTTGCCACTAAGCATATCGGCTATCTGGAGACAATTAACGGGAAAGAATATTGTATAAACCCTGCTGTCATCAATAGTTTCTCCATAGTCTGCAAATACTGCCACAGGTACAGTCATTTCGTTTTTGTGCAGAAGGGTCTGAACCTTTTTTAGATGCAATGATGCAGTTAAAACATAATCATAGGGCATAAGACTTATATTATCATAAAGCTCAGATTGGTTGGAGCAGGGCACGCATTTGCAGTCAAGGTTTTCAATAGTAGAAGTAATTGAGCGCAAATAAATCTCTCTGGGTTCGTAGAGGAGAACATTTTTTTCACCGTTAACGGAGGAGAGGCGTTCGTAATCAGGACATTCTTGAGGTATTTCTACAGTAAATACTGATCCCTTGCCGTATTCACTTTTAACACTGATTTTTCCGTTCATCATTTCGCATAACTGCTTTGATATGGCAAGTCCTAATCCTGTGCCTTCTATGGTACGGTTTTTTGTTGTATTTATACGCTCAAATTCAGCGAACAAGCGTTCCAAATCATTAGGTTTAATTCCCATTCCTGTATCCGCCACAGAAAAACAGAGGTTTGCAACTCCGTTTTCTACAGTTCCGGACACACGAAGAGCGATATGCCCCTCCTGAGTAAATTTAATTGCGTTGCTCAGCAGATTGATCAAAATCTGTTTAATACGAAGTTCATCACCGATAAGGCGAGCAGGCAGACGGCTGTCAATATCGGTCACAAACATAAGCGTCTTGCCCTCCAGACGCATACGCGAAATGGTAATAACATCATTAATCAAGGAGGACATCTCATATTGTGAGTTAAAAATCTCTAGCTTGCCTGATTCGATTTTCGAGATATCCAGAATGTCGTTAATAATATTTAAAAGGTTATTGCAAGCATTTTTAATGCCGTGAGCATGTTTAGCTGTTTCTCTACCTTGGCTTTCCCTCAGTATAATTTCCGCAAGGCCGGAAATAGCGTTCATGGGTGTACGGATTTCATGGCTCATATTAGCAAGGAAATTGCTCTTTGCCTTTGAACTCAAAAGAGCCTCGTCTCTGGCAGTACGCAAATCGTCTTCCTTGGCTTGAAGCTCGGCAAGCATGGCTTTGTGTTCCCTAAGGTCTCGGGTGTATCCGGCCACAATATAACCATCCTTGTGCTTAATACGAACAAGGGTGATTTCAGAGGGCACAGGCGTACCGTCAAGCTTTTGATGAAGCCATTCAAATCTGCAGTAGCCGCTTTCAAATGCCTGCGTAATATATTCGGCCGCCATTTCAGCAGATAGTTTTCCACAGGGCTGATATTCTGGAGACAGCTCAAAAAAGCGGTCAAGATACTCCTGTTGTGATGACAGCTCAAAAAGACGAACTGCTTCGTCATTGCAACTCATGTTTTGGAAATCAGACGACCAAAGATTACAGCAAAGAGGAGTGGCGTTGAGCATAATTTGAGTTCTCTCTTCCATCTCCCTCATTTTCGCCTCATTTTGAACTTTTTCAATAGTGCTACCAAGCAAGGAACCGCTCATGCTCAGCATGGTTTCTTCATTAGTAGAAAAAAGCTGCTCATCATCGCAGTTATCAATACCAACAAAACCCCAACGCACCCCATTGATTTTTATGGGGGCAATGAGAATAGTCTTTATGTTCTGAGGTTCGAGAATAGCCCGTTCCGTATCAGACATTGCTCGAACGAGGCTGTTTAAGCACTTGTCCGCCTCAATAGCGCGTTCAAATGAGCTCAAATCCCGGTAAGAAATCTCTCGGTACTGCTTTTCTCCTTGAATTGGATTGACACCTTTAACCCATTCATAAATTTGTGTGCAATAAATTTCGTCGTTATTGTCAAGGTGATCCTTCCATATATAGACCCTGTTTTTATCTGTAGCTTCTCCAATCATTCGTAAGCAGTCGTGCATAAGCGCGTCAAAATCATCCTGTGGATTAAAGGTAAGAAGTTCTCTTGAAATCTGATTAACCGTCCACAGCATTCTATCCTGTTCAGTAAGCTCCATTGTGCGTCTTGCTATTTCGCTTTCGAGATGAAGCTTGTGATGTTCAAGCTCGCTTAATGCTTCGCTAAGTTTTTGCTCCGAGCGTTTTAGCGAATCGATTTTCATATGGCCGCCTATAAGTCTTGTAGGCTTTCCGTTGCTATCACGTTCCACAATTCGCCCCACGTCCCGGGTCCATATATAGCTTCCATCCTTGCGTTTCATGCGTATTTCACATTCATAGGCCGGTATTTCACCAGCTAAATAGGCATCAAGCATCCTTAATGCCCGGGGAAGGTCTTCGGGATGATTAGTTGCTTCCCATTCTTCAATGGAACCGTCCACATCGTCCTGAGTGTAGCCAAGCATATGAAGATATTCGTCATTATATTTAATCTTATTTCCCGGGATATCCCAGTCCCATGTACCAAGTTCGGCCACATTAACGGCCAGGTCAAGGGTTTCCTGATTTGCCATAAGACGGATTTCAGCGTTTTTCAAACGTGAAACATCCTGCAATACACCTACAAAGCGGAGAGGTTTTCCATCCTCATCAAATTCGATAACTTTTCCCTTGTCCTGAGCCCAAATTATTGAACCATCCTTGCAGACCATGCGGAATTCCGCTTCATAAATGAGTTTTTCACCTGAAAGATATTTTTCAATCTGTTGATTGGCATAAACCAAATCCTCGGGCAGTACCATATTCTCCCATGTTTCAACCACTGCGGGCAGTTCATCAACGGTGTATCCCAATATTTCAGCCCATGCTGTACTGTATATCACCTTTCCTGTAGGCATATCCCAGTCCCACGTGCCTATTTTTGTCATGGTCAGCAATTCGTTTAAGTGCTTTCCAGAAATTTCAAAAGAATTATTGTCCATTTATTCCGCTCCTTTCAAAAACAGAGTGAGCTTCGTCAGAATTTGTCTGCGCAATTTTTTTAAACACGTCGGACACTTTTGTAAAAACATCAACAAGCAACGGATCGAAATGAGTTCCGCGCCCGCTCGTAATTATGTCTTTTGCTTCTTCGTGAGAGAATGAACGTTTGTAGGGGCGTTCTGAGATAAGCGCGTCATATACATCTACAATAGCCATCAGACGTCCCTCAATGGGAATATTCTGTCCGCTGAGACCATCGGGATAGCCGGTACCGTCCCAGCGTTCATGATGAAAACCTGCAAAGGAGGCGGCAATTTCTAAAAACTTCTTCTCTTGAAAACTTGACATGGCGTAACGTATGGCGTTTGCACCAAGAGTTGTATGGGTTTTCATTATTTTAAATTCTTCCTCTGTCAGCTTTCCTGGTTTCAGCAATATACGATCAGGAATAGACATTTTTCCAACATCATGAAGCTGAGAGGCGTGGATCAACAGTTCCATATCCAAACCACGGAGTTCGTCCTCATAAAGCTTTTGCCTCTTTACCTCATCAAGCAATACTTTCAAATAATTCTGCGTCCGTATCAAATGTCCTCCGGTTGAGCCGTCACGGCGCTCAACCATATCGGATAAAACATGAACAATGGAATATTGAAGCTCGGAAATGACTCTAGTTTTTTCCTCAACCATATTTTCAAGGTGCTGGCTGTAGCGTTGGAGCTGTAAATGAAGCTCTACGCGCTTTAAAAGCAGGGGTAAGGAAAAGGGTTTTGTTATATAATCGACCGCGCCCAGATTAAGACCATCAAGCTCACTGCCGCTGTCGTCCTTCGCGGTGACAAAAATAATCGGCACGTTTCTGACAGGCAAAGACGATTGTTTAATTTGCTTTATTACGTCAAAGCCATTCATGCCAGGCATATCCACATCAAGAAGTATTAAATTAGGCGTAATACGCTCAAACAGTTTCAACGCTTTTTCTCCGGAGGGTATTAACAACACATCGTAATGTCCCTCTAGTGCTGTTCGGGCAATATTCAGATTGGTCACGTTATCATCAATAACCATAATCTGTATTTTCTTATTATCATCCAAGATTACTAACCCCTTACTACAACCGCAAAGGCCGAAACGACCAGCTATGCTAGTTTGTTTTATATTTAATAACTTTGTAATCTCTGCAAACATCAATAACGTCATAGCTAAACACACTAAACCTATTATAACATTAAAGAATATTATAGCATAAAATTTGACAACTTTCAACATAAAGCATTTTTGATTCTTTTGATAGACATTACTATATGTAATACAAATTGCCCCCAATAGCAAAAATTATGACTACTACTCCGGCATTTACAGACTATGTTATTAATGCTATAATCATAACAAAAAAATTAGGATAAACGAGCAGACATAATGTAATGATAATGAATATATAAACAGGATTTTTTGACAGAACTATAGTAACAGTTCGGAGGTTATAGATGGATAGGTCATACAGACGTGAACGTTATCCAATGCCAGATTTTATTATGTCGGCGCTTGAAAAAGAAAATCTTCTTGACCGATATAACGCCCGGCCGCCTTATCAGCGAAACGACTATATAGGCTGGATAACCAGGGCAAAGCGTCAGGAGACAATAAATAAACGTCTTAATCAAATGCTTGAGGATTGGAAAACGGAGAAAGTTATATGGGAATGGAGTATAATTTGAAATGAATGATAGAATATTTGAATTTGAAGCAATTATAAAAAAAGTGCCAGACATTGACGGCGCTTATATCGAATTTCCCTTTGATGTAAAAGCAGAGTTTGGAAAGGGGCGCGTCAAGGTTCACGCCACTTTTGATGGGGAACCATATGACGGCAGCCTCGTGCGAATGAAAACACCATGCCATATAATAGGCATACAAAAAGCCATTCGGGCAAAAATCGGAAAACAATCTGGTGATGTGATAAAAGTAACGATTAAAGAACGTGAATAAACGGGGTATATTTGTCCAAGGACTATGAATTATTAAGCAGTTATTTTTTTGCCACCCGAGTGGAAATGAGCCTTTTCGCATCCTCTAAAATCTCTTCTGATGTTACCTTTATCATCAGCCATCTTGTACCGTTCATTGGTTGTACGCTTTTATAAAGCTGTTGTGTATAATCAGTGGCTGCTGAGAGAAAAAGCTCGGCCTGTGGAGCTTCCTTTGCTCCAATGCAAACAAGACAAGTGAAAAATCCTTCGTCGGGGTAAAGTACGCAGAGCGATTTGCCGCCCTTTTTATATTTCACGTTCCAACCCGGCGCACCGGAGCAGATGCTATATTCGATTTTGGGGCTAAACGAATAGGTCGACATGATATGCTCATTGAGATCTTTCCAATAATCGGTGGCAACATAACCGGATATTTGTTCAAGGGTCGGCTCAGTATCTTTTGTATAGGTTTCGTTCCAACTCATTATAGTTACTCCTTTTTTTTTATATTCTGCACCACACTCGCTACAATAAACATCGTGCAAGGAAACAATACCTCCGCAACGAGGG
>CAYLSP010000030.1:0-4020 GCA_964385935.1 uncultured Defluviitaleaceae bacterium | reverse complement strand
GGGCAAGTCCATTTGAATGTCTCGTAGAGCATGAATTTCGTTATGCCGTGTTCACGTATATAAAGGCTATTGTTAACAAGGCTTTCGCCGTATCTTTTATTATAACTTTTTTCAATATTTTTAATTAGCTTGCATGGGAAATCTGCACATTTAAAGCAATGGCTAACACCTTTTGAGTTGCTGCAAGTCTTGATTTTGCAAGCACGGCAGTGCTCTGGCTTGCCTTTGTCGCTATTTTTACATCCCTCGCAGCGGTTGCCGTGTTTTCTTATTTTAAGGTGATTATAACACACCATACAGTTCATTCCACAAGGTGCAAGCATATTGCTTTCTATTATTTTGGGCATTTTCATTTTACCATTTACATCGGCATAGGCGCTTCATAGCATCCAAGCTTATAAAAATCGTAACATTCAAGCACCTTGTTTTCAGGTGCAACTTCTAAGGCAAGCAGTACCTCTTTCGCAAATTCCAAAGTTGCAGTACCATTAGCTGTAATAATATTTTTATCTCTGACTGCATGTTGACAGAGATAATTTTCATCACCCGTATATGCCTCTCCTGCCCATTTCTTTAAGTCGTTTAAATCATTACTTGTGTGACGGACATTGTTCAATACCCCTAATGTGCCAAGAAAGCCTGATGCATCACAGATGCCGCCTAAAACCTTTCCTTTTTCCAAAGCATGTTGCACTAGCGGCTTCACCCTAAGTGCCGATTCCGTTCTCCATGACATTCCGCCAATAAGAATAAGACCCTCGAAATCTTCCGGTGCTGACGCTATATCATAATCTGGAATTGTAGTAAAACCTCCTAAAGATTTAACGCTGTCTTTGGACAAAGAAACTGTTTTCAATTCAAACTTTTCATGTCCTAACCAAAGAATAAATGAAGAAAAAAAAGCAGCTTCCCAATCTGCATATTTATCCAAAATAAAAAACAGAACGACTTTTTTCATATCGTGACCTCTTTCTATTATTTTTTATTAGGCTTTTTATTGAGTTTTAACATAATGTTTTTTAACTTGGCAACGTCGTTTATAAATTCTACAGCAGTGGTAGCTTTTTCCTTTAATGTACTCAGAGACCTTTCCTCTGACAGCTTATTCATTACATCTTTCAGTTCAGAAAGCTCTAAAAGGTTGACTGCAATGCAATAAAAGGCTTTCCGACGCCCATCGTTATACTCGGAAAGCAGTTTTTTTAGTATAGCTTGCTTTTCTGATTGCTCCTTATGATACGACGCAATCCCTATCGTCATTGCCTTTTCTATATCCGTTAACTGATTACGATGTGTGATAAACGAATCATATTCATCAATGCCTTCATATCTGGCACAGGGATAATCCGGACATTCAAAGCAGTATGCAAAATTGCCACGCTCTATACTACACCGTGCAATAGTGCAGGACTGGTTGCCAGTTCCACCGCCGCAACCAGGGCAATAGCCGTCCAGTTTCATAGGGCAAAGGCCGCAGTTTAACCCACAAAGAGAAAAAAGCAGGTCGGTTCTGTTAAAATCTTTCACTGCATTTTCCCTCCGCTAAACTGTATTAATATCGGCTTTTCTTGCCTGCCTCATAAGCTCTCGGACGTTAAGTGTATATTCTTTGCCATCCTTGATAAAATGTGTTCCACATTGCCTAAACTCAAAGGGTACATTATTCTCAATGCATTGCTGCCTTATATCAAGCACCCAATTAAAATCAAGCGGACGAGCTTCTTTATCAGACTCACCGCCCACAACCACAAGCTCAACTCCACTTAAATAAGGTGAGAGGTCAACCGCTTCAATAAGTGGCTGGCAAACAATGTTTTTATGCTTAATTGGTAAATTGTTTAAAATAGAAAGACGAAAGTCAGCCGCTTCCTGATTTTCTATAGTGCAGCCGACAGTGACATTATCGTACCCATGACCCCAATCAGGGGGTATACAGTCCATAAACCTTTCAATTCGCTTAGTAAGAAAGAGGAAGTGCAGGTCACTCCGTTCCTTTATCATCTGCCAACATTCACCTCGCCAAGGGTCGGCATCATCAATTAAGAAATCAGTAGAAAAGCAAACATAGACCATTTGTCCGGGCTTCATTTTATATTCGCCGTTCTTCTTTTTCGCCACAGGAGCCAAAAAGTTATCTGTCTTTTCAACAATATTTGTATCAATGCCTCGCTTTGCATCACCCTTATGGATATAGCAAAACCGGCAGCCTTCGCTATGTTTGTGGCAACCTCGCCACGGACTCCACATTGCCATATTCTACACCTCAAATTATTCTATAAGTGACTGAACATAGGAAACAGGGACATCCATGCGTTTGGCGGTCTGCTCTGCTGTCATGCCACTTGCCATAAACCGCTTTACAACAACCGCCATGCTTTCGCCAACCTCGATAATGTGCTTGTCCGGGTCGTAAAAACGCAGGGCTCGCTGACCCCAAGAGTGCTCTATAAGAGGGTGCACGAATTGAATATCTAAATCACCAAGTTTTTTAACAAAGCCGTCTAAATCGTCTTCTTCAAAGTAAAGTTCGGCATCGTTGCCACCAAATATAATATCCTCTGCCGGCTTATTAATAAAGCCCTGCCAACTCTCTTTCGTTTGAAGCGAAAGCCCACTTTCATAAGCAACATGTACACCCAAATCCATACAAACCTTTTGTGACATTATGGTTTCGTAAAACTCTTTAGACCTTGCAATATTTGTTACTGTTATAAGCGTTCCGGTAAATTTCATTTCTTTGCTCCTTTTTTCTTTGGTTTTGAAATTGGGATAACAGGCTCTAATAACCGAACAATTTCCCGGCTAAAATCTGCATCGTCAATATCCAAAATATAATGCTCTTTTGCACCAGTGTAGGGAAATCCTACGGCGGCTGTTTTCATCTTATCTTCGATACAGTCAAGCTTTTTTACAAACACCGTATTGTCACAAACAAGCAAAATCGGCTTATCGTTCACATACACCATATATTCACCGAACATTCTTTTATATCGAATGTCACCCATGCATCTAATTTGCTCAGAGACATATTCTATAAAATCAACCGTCGTAGCCATCTTATTACCCCTTACCATTTTTTGCATTGCTAATCACACTGCTGCACAGTATACCACATCTTGATTCAATCAAACCTATTTTTCGCCATTATATTCCATGTTCGTCCATAAACTTTATAAACTTCTTCTCGCTAAATATCTCATTTGTTACAAATTTTCCGTCATAAAAAAAGCTGTAGGTGGTAAAAGGTGCGGGAGAATTTTGCGCTTGCTCTGCGGTTTCCAATTTAATCAGCTTGACGGTGCTTCCTCGCTGCTCGGCAAGCGCTTTGATAATTGGTACATATTTTTCGGTATGCGGGCATTGGTTTGAGTAATAGAGAACCATACCTTTTTCGGGTATGCCGCATTGTTTTACGCAATCTTTAAACTTTGGAGTAGGTGTTGTCTCTGCAAAAGGCAGATACAAAAGCTCATAATATGGAGAAGCCGTGTCCGCAACCTTAAAGCCTTTGTATTTTAAATATTTTGGGTCGGACAAAAACGGAATTTTTTTAGAAGAAGAAAGAACAGTAAGCGCTATCTTACCTTTTGCCTTAGCGTCGGTAATACATTCCTCTAGAAGCCGATTGGCATAACCTTGCCCGGCAAACTGCCCCGAAACCCAAAAGCAGTTAATGTGCATATATCCGTCAGCCTCGATAGGGCACCATGCTTTTTCGGCGGGAATGTATTCAATGAATACTTTCCCGCGTACATCTAGCTTTTTGAAAACCAGACCATCCTCAAACCGTTCGCTCAGCCATGATTTTTTAGATGATACACAATTTTCACCTTTTTTATCGGATATTGCACAGCAAATATGCTCGCTAGCAATATTGTTTTGGTTAACAGAAATTATATCCACAAAATCAGTCCCCACGATTTATTGCCAATCTTTCCATTAGCAAATTGGCACATAATAATCCATAATAATATCGCCGTTTTCATCCGGAATCGAGAAGCGATGGTTGTTATAAACCTC
>CAYLSP010000029.1:0-10356 GCA_964385935.1 uncultured Defluviitaleaceae bacterium | reverse complement strand
AAATCGCCGCAAATGCGGGAAAATTACATAAAATCGGGAAAAAAATAATTTCAGCCAGCCAGACGGAATCTCCGCAAAATCCTCTGGAAGTATACCAAAAAAGCGTCCGTGGGCTTAATCATGATAAAAAGAAGGTTCTGTCTCAAGCCAGAATGTCCGATTTTGACGTTTTGTTCCTTAAAAATTTTGAATATATTTCAAATCGCTTAAAGGAATGGTATGATTTTGTTGAATCAACTGGCGGGCTAAATGTCCCGAAAAACACAGTTTGTCATAACAATTTAAAAGAAGAAAATATTTTGGTTAATAAAAACAACGTGTATTTTATTAACTTTTCCGACTGCAAAATCGATAGCGGAATTTATGATTTAGCCGATATAATTAGGCGTTATCTAAAGCTTTCAAAAACTAAAGAAGTTTCAGCCAAAGAGATCTTAGATGCTTATATGAAAGAAAATCCACTGACAAAGGCCGAAATCAACGCCCTTTATGCGACTTTACTTTTCCCCGATAAGTTTTTGAAAATTTGTTCACAGTTTTATTCAAAAAAAAGGAGTTGGGTTCCCGGAAGTTTTATAACGAGACTTAGACAACAAACGGATAATTTGGAATTTTATGCGGAATATATAAAGGGATTAATTAAATAACACTTTTCTATTGCACTTTTATGGTAATAAAGGTAAAATATATGTTACTTACATTAGCTAGCTTTAAACTTTAACACCAACGGAGGCATGGTTGTGAAAGAAAGCGGAGATAGAAAAAAACCGACAAAGATAGACAGGGACGGTGTAGTATATACGCCAAGCAAGGAAAGAATTAAAAGCACTCAAGGCGCAGAAAATTTGAATCCAACCAGACGAACCAACAGAAAGCCCGTTAAACAAAAATCTAATTTTCCGGCGTTTTTTATTTTGGTGCTCTTTGTGGGTATCATTGTTTGCGTTGTAGCCTTTGCCCTTGTTTTCTCCTCCGCAACAAGTGGCGATAGACCTGTCAGAACTCCCGTGCCCGGAATTTCTGAATTTCCAGAGGCTGTGGAAACTGACAAGGAGGAATCTGAACCTGATTCTGTTATAGCTGTTGTTTTGAAAACAGATCCCGCTGATAAAATAATGACGATTTATAATTTTTCTGACAACAAAGAATACAAACTGTCTGTTGAAGGTAATACAAGCTTAAAGGACAAATACGGAACCAACATTGTTTTTGCAGAATTTAATCAGGGTGACATAATTGAAACCATTTACATGCCAGATTCATTTAAGGCATCTTCAATTAAACTAAGCGCACAGGGATTTTCTCTTAAAATGGCTACGAACTCAAAAATTCTCCCTAATGAGAAAAAAATAATTATCGGAAACGACGAATATTCTTATACCGATAGGCTTATTTGCCTTTCTGACGGACAGGCGATAAATATAACCGATATAGACCCTGTTGATGTTGTTACCTATAAGGGCTATAAGAACGTTATTTGGTATGCCGAAATTATGAAGAGTTACGGCTATGTAAATATAACAGGTAAGAAAGACATTATTAACGGATCTGTTGAAATAGGTACTCTTGATCCTTTTTCCCTTTCTCTGGAGGATGAGATAAAAGTTCCTGAGGGTTCTTACAATGTGGTTGTAAGGGGAAACAATATTGAGACATATACCACTCAGACAGAAATTGAAAAGGGGAAAACTACGGAGATTGACCTGTCTAAAGTGGTGTTTAACGCCGGTTATCTTACTGTTACTTGCAATGAAAAAGATATTATTTTTAAAGTCAATGAAACAATAAAAAGTATTTCTGAACCGCTTTTTCTTGCCTATGGTGAATATGAGCTTTCTGCTACAAAAGAGGGCTTTTCCAGCTTCTCCAAAACAATAAAGCTCGATGAAAACAATATGACTGTTAACATAGAGCTTAACCCCATACTTGAAGTTGGCGAAACCACTATAACTACAGACCCACCCGGTGCTGACGTTTATATTAATAACATTTTTGTGGGTATTTCACCTGTAACCACCTCTGCTCAATACGGGACAAAAACCGTTACTGTGCGCAAGCAAGGCTACATTTCTGTGGATTTGGATGTTGTTATTTCGGATCAGCACTATACCCACAACATAATATTAAGACCTAACGACAGTTCAACTCTTGGAGTAACACCAACACCTAATCCATCCTATGACCTACCGGTTATTGAGGACTAGAGATCTTCTTCTGGTTCTTTATCTTCTGATACTTCATCTTTAAAATCAAGACCTAATATGATTTTTGATATGACACAAACCATTGGGCCAATGAAAAACCCTAGAACCCCGAAAATTTTAAGCCCGACATAAATTGAAATAAGTGTCAAAAGCGGATGTATACCTATCTGAGAGCTTAGAACTTTTGGTTCTATGACCTGCCTTGTAATGAAAACAACGCCATAAATTGCCATGAGCCCAACGGCATATGGAATGTTACAGTTTATCACAGAAAGAAGCGCCCAAGGCCAAAAAACCGCTCCGCTTCCAAAAATAGGCAGAGCATCAACTAAACCGATAAGTATACCTAAAAACACTGAAAATGGGTGGCGTAAAATCGTCAATCCCAATATGATAATTGATGATGTAACGCTCATTATTATCAGCTGAGCTTTGATATATCCGAACAAAGCTCTAAAAAGCCCCGTGCGTACGATTTCAAAATTTCTCTTGATAACAATAGGCGTGTGATTCAAAATTGTTTTATAAATCAAATCCTTGTCTTTAATAAAGAAGAAAGCTGAAATAATAGTTAATAAAATCATCATTATTGCGTTCGGAACAAAATATGCTATTCCGGCTGAACCTGATTTAACGCCGCTGCTTATAACGCCCCCTAGGTTGGACATTAATGAAGAAAACGCCGATTCGGAAACGCTTATCCATTCGTTTGGAATAAGAGTTATTACATGGTCAAACTTCCCTCTCCAGCTATTAAAAAGCCTTGCAATATCCTCTGAATACTGTGGAATTTTTGAAACATAACCAACTCCCTGTTCATAGGCAGTATTCACAATCCAATAGCCGAAAAAAGAAATCCCAAATACAAAAACCAAAATGAAAATCAGGGCGCTTATACCACGCCCGATTTTTAATTTGCTACGCAAAAAAGTAATGGGTCTGTCTGCCAAGAGGCTAATAAGAAAACCAATGAAAAACGGCGCTATATAACCATACAAATAATTAACAAAAATGAACACGCCAAGAAATAGCGTGATAAGCATAACCGCCTTATTTATTGGACCTCTATGATTTCTATAAAACCGTTGAATGGCCGCCACTTTTTCACCTCTAAACGTTCCCCAAATATACGTATTTAAGGTATTTCCCCGCCGTCTGTTGCAGTGAGTTAAGGGTTTCGATATCTGTTGGGCTTTTGTCTATCATATTATAATTTGGAAAGAATCTTGACAAATGGAGTGGGATTTCGGGATTTATTTCTGCTATCCATCTTGCCTGTTCTTCCATATCCGAAATACTGTCGTTTTCACCTGGAATTATAAGGCTTGTCAACTCCACATGACAATTTTCTGCTGCTTTTTTTATAGTTCTTTTTATATCAAATAACCGTCCGCCAAGGACTTTATAAAAGTCATCGTTATAACTCTTTAAGTCAATATTCATGGCATCCACATAGGGCAGAATCTCCATGAGCGGCTCATATTTAACATAGCCGTTTGTCACGATAACATTTTTTAGGCCTCTTTCCCTGACTTTCACACAGCAGTCGTACATAAATTCATAGTTAATAAAAGGCTCGTTATAAGTATATGCAACCCCGATATTTCCTTCTTCAATATACTTTTCGGCCGATTTCGCTATGACATAGGGCGAATAATAATCGTCGTCAAGATCAATAAATTCGGGCTTATTCATAGATATTGAGTGATTTTGGCAAAAAGAACAGCGCATGTTACAGCCAAAGCTCCCGATTGACAATATCATTTTCCCCGGATAAAAGTGATATAGAGGCTTTTTTTCTATTGGATCCAGAGAAATAGAGGACAGGCGGCCATAAAATCCCGCAATTAACTCCCCGTTCTCATTTTTTCTAGCGCCGCAAAACCCTCTTTTTCCAAGTGGAATTTCACAATCCACAGGACATAATTGGCAGCTTATAACGCCCGTTTCTTCATCTGTTTCAAAAAATTTTGCTATCATCTGTACCTCACAACCTTAAATCGTTCCAGACTATAGGAGTCCCTAGGCGAAATTCCCCCCTTTTGCAAAGCGATGGAAACCTGTTGGTCAACAGTGTCAATCCCCTGCAAATCGGGCAGTAGAAGCCCTCTTTTATCCTCAAAGCTTACGATAACGCCATAATTTTTCGGGTCAAGCTGAGACTTATCAGAAATACTTTCAGGCTCACCTAAAACATCCACGCTGTAGACAAGTTCGTTAAGCTCCTGCTCCTCAACCGGCTCAAATCGGTGATCCTTTGTGCCTGAGCTTATTGCGTTTATTATTATTTCTTCAGCTATATTCTCGCACATTGGGAAAATTGTCCCGATACAGCCTCTGAGCTGACCTCTTTTTTTAATGGAGACGAAAACTCCTGCTTTTTCCTTCGTCAATTCATCAGATAAAATAAAAATGCCCGGCGCAATTACTTTTCCGTCACATATATATGACTCCAACGAATGTCTGGCCAACGCCACGTATTCGCTTTCCGCACTCCTTATGCCCCCAATTTTTTCTGCAAGCTTTTTCAAATAAACATCTTCAAAATATCTGTCTTTATCATCACCTGTAGGTTCAACCGTGCCTACCGCATATCCAACGCCAAAAGGCCCTTCATAACTTAAAAGTTTGGTATTAACGGCTTTGCCGTCAAACATGCCGGACATTATAATAAACGAGCGCAGACCACATTCTCCGGCACTCTGACAAAAATCCTCATCCAGTTCCAAAAACTCACCAAAATCAGCCGTCTTTATAATGTCGCATACTTTTTCATCAAACTGTGGGCCTGCTGGGTCAAAGCCGTAATTACCCTCATGGGAAAGTTTGTGGGACAAATCACCGCTTGCTATAACTACTACACTTCTTTTCAGATTATTGACGGCTAAAGTCAGTATTCTACCCATTCTGTAATGTTCGGCGTAAGATAGCCCAGAGATTGAAACTCTAACCGATTTATATCCTTGATAATATTTATTAATAAAATGCATCGGAACCATTGTGGCATGATCCAGTGCCGCTGATTTCTCCCCTAATGTGCCTGTATAAAAATCTGACATTTTAGCGATTTCTTCTATTTCCTTCACAAGCTCAGTGTCGTAGTCAGTTTCAAAAGCTATCGCTTCCGCTCCAAACTCCCAAAAGTCCCCTTTCGCTCTTTCGCCCGGGGAAATATGGATATAATCCGCATAGGATGTGCTGTGTGGAGTAATAAAAATTATTGTCTCGGGCGCGATTTCAGCAATCATTTTTCCAATTTCATCATAGTTATCAACAGTGTTCTGGATTTTTCTCTCTTCGCCCTGTCCGATTTCCGGGATAATTAGAGGGGGATGGGGGACGATAAAAGCTGCTTTGACTGACATCTACAACATCCTTTCAGAAAAGTATTTGCAATAGGGTGACAGGAAACATTCTGTGCATCTGGGTCTTCTTGCAATGCATATAGCCCGACCATGGGCTATAATCTGGGTATTAAAAAGACTCCAATGCTTCTTAGGCAGTATTTCCATAAGCTTGAATTCTATTTTAACCGGGTCTTTTGAGTTTACAAGCCCCAAGAGGTTACTAAGCCTCGTCACATGGGTGTCAACCACGATTGACGGAATATTAAAAATGTGGGTTCTTATTACGTTAGCGGTTTTTCTACCCACAGAAGGAAATTTTGTAAGCTCGTCAATGTCCGACGGAAGAATTTTATTATATTCATTAAGGAGCAAGCTCATTGATCCTATTATTCCCTTTGCTTTGCTTCTATAATACCCTGTTGAGCGGATATCTTCCTCTAATTCGGTAATATCTGCAAAGGCAAAGTCCTCTATTGACTGATATTTTTTAAATAAGTCCTTTGTCACCAAATTAACCCGATCATCCGTGCATTGTGCACTCAAAATCGTAGCTACAAGAAGCTGATAGCCGTTCTCATGATCCAAATAACATTTGGTTTCTGGGTAATGCTCGTCCAATAAAGGCAAAATCCCTTTCACTCTCTGCTTTACATTCATAATACTAAAACCCCTTAACAAATTCTGTCACATCATGAAAATATGCGGCTTTTCCAGAAATCTTTGCATAGTTGAAAAACAAATAACATTCTTTGATTATAACTTTCCCGCTGTTAATAAGCAAGGGCAAGTCAACAGAAAATAATTCTACATTAGTGAACCTATAAAGATTTTTTCTGTCAAAACCACTTAGATTCTCGGCATATTCTGCACTAAAATCTAAATTTTTGTAAACTTTATGAACCGCTTCTTTATTTTCCTTCCCCGAAATCCAGTCCGGAAGGGATTTTATGTTGTCATAAACCAACAGGTCAAGTTTAATAAGATTGTGAATTTCTTGATACATATCCCCAAAATTTTCAAGCAAAAAGTTTTCCAAAATTCTATAGGTCTCAAATTTATTATGGGATAAAAAATTCAGACCGTTGCTTATATAATATACGGACAGTTTTTGATAAAAGTCGAACGGAGACTGAAATTTCTTTACAAAAAAATCCAGTATGTGTTTATATCTTCCGCTGTTATAATAAATCTCCGTCATTTCCTCCACGGCTTTCAGCCGCAAAATATCAGAATAGGGAAGAACGTGGCTTTTTAAGACTTCATACGGAGGGTAATTTGTAAACTCATAGCCATACTGCTCTGCGTTATTCCTGAGCCCCGAACCCTTTAAAAGCTTTAAAAACCCTAATTGAAGCTGGTCAGGTTTTATAGCATAAGTTTCGTTAAAAGTTTTAGAAAATGTAGAATAGTCCTCGTATGGCAAGCCCGCAATCAAATCCAGATGAATGTTGATATTTCCCGATTTCAAAAGCCTTTTGACTATATAAAAAACTTCATCTATATTGGTTTTTCTGTTTATCTCTTTAAGAGTTTTGCTGTTAGTTGACTGCACGCCAATCTCAAACTGGAAAAGACCTGAACGGGCATGTTTCAAAAGCTTTATGCCCTCCTCATCAAGCAGATCCGCGGCTAACTCAAAATGAAAATTCGTATAGCCATTGTCATTTTCAATCAAATGCCTCCATATGCCATAAGCCCGCTTTTTATCACAGTTAAATGTCCTATCTATTAGTTTAACCTGTTTTACCCTGTTTTTTACAAAAAAGCTCAATTCCTCCAAAGTTCTTTGAAAATCCAAAAATCTTACAGTGCTGCCGCCTGAGTTTGAAAGGCAATACTGGCAGTTAAATGGGCAGCCCCTTGAGCTTTCATAATATATAATTTTGTTTTCGGTGTTAAGACCTGATTCATAGACAAAGGGAAGTTCATTTATATCAAATGGAGCGCCCTGCGGGTTTTCAATAAGCTTTCCATCCTCCAAATAAACGATTGAATGAATTTCACCCAAACTGCCTTTATTGTCAATAAAATGGGAAAGAAGCATAAAAAACGGCCTCTCCCCCTCACCTCTGACTATTATGTCCGCACCTTCTGAAAAAAGCCCTTCATATTCATAAGAAACTTCCGGTCCACCCAAAATTATTTTTGCGCTGCAAACGCGTTTTAAAATTCTGATAATTTTCAGAACCATTTCCATATTCCAGATGTAGCAGGAAAAACAGATAACATCCGCGTTTTCTCTAAAAATATCCGAAACGATTAAATCCACGTGGTTATTTATTGAATATTCTTTTGGCGTTATATACTCATTATATTTTTGGCTATAACTTAACAAAGCCCGTATGGAATATGAAGAATGAATAAATTTCGCGTTTATTGCGCATAAAAGAACTTTCATATTTCCCTCCGATAATAAAAAAAGCCGATCATTCGGCTTATAAAAAATTAAAAGCACGAGACGGGATTCGGACCCGCGACCCTCGCCTTGGCAAGGCGATGCTCTACCACTGAGCCACTCGTGCGTTCTTGAAAATCAACAATTGCAATTATAGCATACTCCTCCACCGCCGTCAAGTAAAAATTTAAGACTTTTTATTTTTTTGCCAAATTTTTTATTTATCTGAGACTGTCCATAAAATCTTAAAATCTGCGGTGATATATTCGGGCGAAAAGTCCCACTGGTTTAAATTATGGCTCTTAGCTAGGGGTGTCATATGAATGATAGAGTTCAAAATGCTTTTATCCTGAGTCTTGAATTCGTAACATAAATCTTCTTCATGATAAATAGAAAAGGCTTCCTTGAAAATCCTCAAAGTTGCTTCATTGGAGTAGCTTTCCTTATCCGTCTCTTTATAGAAATGATTTCTTATTTCGGTCAAGTATTGATTTCCGGGGAACACCTTTAGAATTATGCCACTTGTAGCAATCACGCGCTTAAATTCGCTGTAATTGGCGGGGGAAAGGATATTTATTATGCCGCCTGCTGAATTATCTTTTAAAGGAATTGAAGCTATATCGGATATGAACCAAAGTTGGTTAAATCTCGTTGCAAGATTTATTCCCTCTTTTGCTAAATCAAGTCCAACTCCAGTACGATTAATTTTTTTGCAAATAAAATCAAGGGCAAAACCTTCCCCCGACCCGGCATCCACTAAAACCCCCGACGCTTCCTTCATTATTTCTGAAATTTTTATGAGCAGGGGATTAAAAAAACCCGCTTCAAAAACTCTGCTCCGCTCATCAAATAATTCTCTGTCATAAATGCTTTTACTTCCGCCAAATAAATTGACGTAGCCTTTCCTCGAAATATCAAAATTATGTCCATTTTCGCACAACAATGAAGCGTTTTCTATTGAGAAACCGCTTCCGCATTTAGGACATTGAAAGACATCCTTATTCTTACCGAATAAATTTATAAACTCATCTATTTTTTTCATTTCTACTCCAAAGCTGAAAAATAATCTTTTATAATTTCCTTCATTCCATGAGGAATCTCGTAGTCATCAAGAGAGGAAACAGCCTCCTCTTTATATTCCTGATACACATTCTGAAATGGTATAGCCAGACCTTTTTCTCCCATGGCCTTTACCTCCTGCTGAGAATACTCACCTCTGCCGCTCTCGTTTCCTTTCAGTTCGGCCTGATAGTCAGAATAATTCTCTGCGTCCCTTTTGTATATCATTTCGTTTTCAATATGTCCGCTGCCACGTCCTGAACCGCTCTGTCCTTGATTTTGTCCTTGTCCTTGATTCTGTCCTTGTCCTTGACCTTCTCCTTGACCTTCTCCTTGTCCCTGACCTTCTCCTTGCCCTTTGCCCTGCTCCTGTCCTTGACCTTTCCCCTGCTGTTGTCCTTCTCCTTGTCCCTTACCTTCTTCCTTGCCCTGTCCTTCATTTCCGCCCTGATTTTGTCCACCCTGTTGTGACTTTCCGTCTCTGAGATCCTGAGAAGATTCAGCCATTTTCCCATTTAATTCAGAAACGGCTGAGGATAAATTTTCTTTTTGAGCATCATTATTCTCTGCATTTTCTGAAAGGCTTTCCAATATTTCCTTAGCTTTCTCAGCGTCTCCGGCAGACAGGGCTTCTGATAGCTTTGAAAGAAGCTCCTTTTCGCCGTCATTGGCATTTCTTGCGGCATCTTTAACGGCTTCAACCGCTTGTTCCGCAGAACCGCTTTCTGACGCCTTCTTAATAAGTTCAAGACTTTCCTTGCTTAAACCTGGCATTGATTTTTCAAGCTTTTTAAGCTTAGTTTGAGCCTTTTGCAGAGCCTCTGACGCAGAAATTTCCGACTTTGCGTTTTGCATTTCTTTTTTTAGCTCGTTTACAATCTTGTCAACTTCAAGCTTTTGAGTGTCCTGCAACTTAGGCTTAACATCTTCCATAACCTTATCAATTTTTTTTATTTCTTCCGAAACTTTTTTGTTAAGATTTTGTTGTTTTAGCAGTTCTTCCTTATCAAGACCGGGTGTAAATCCAGAAACAATAAAAAACCCGAATAGAATCAAAGAAATCGCGATAATTTTTCTTGATAATTTCATTTTATATAGCTTTTTAATATTATTATTTTCCGCCATTAAAACAGCGTCTTTCAGAACTAGGTCTTCAAAAATCCCTTCTTTACTATCTAGTTCCAACGCCGTTATAAATCTTTCTTTAAATCCCAAACTATCGCACACTTTAGCGGTTTCCATAATACCTGGGCGATTTATAAGCGCGCCCACAAAACCCAAAACAACCGATATGAGAAAAATAAAGGTTATAAAAAGCGGTAAGTTTTCAAAGTAATTAAATTTTGAATAA
>CAYLSP010000028.1:0-10739 GCA_964385935.1 uncultured Defluviitaleaceae bacterium | reverse complement strand
CACTTTTGCGGTATTGATTGTAAATTATTTTTCGTCTATACTTAGGTGTAAAGACAATATGGTACTTGCACATCCATTTTGTGTGAGATAAGCTATTTGTCTTGTTTGCCATTAAAATCACCTTTCTGTTTTTTAGTAGCTTGAACATCTGCTATTTTACCAGAAAGGTGATTTTGTGCTATAAGCACTTGTTGCCCACCCGCATAGCGGGTGGTTTTCTGCTTCGCTTTGCTTCGTTTCTCTGCCGAGAAACTCACCTTTTGCTCAGCTGGTAAAGCCACTAAAATTTAAACAAGCCCGGCGTAAAATTGCCGGGCTCGTAGGTTACTTAATATTTATGAGGGATATTAGGCAACAATTTTTGAAGCGATATGAGCGATATCTGATATATCAATCACGTCGCTAGCATTATAGTCAAAGAACTGAGCAATCTCCCAACCTGGCTGTCCTTTGCTTACGCCGAAGTAGTCGATAGCGTTAGAAAGGGTAACAAGCGTAAATTCGCCTTCTGGTGGGTTAGTTGGATCTGTTCCATCGGAGGTCGCAAATACTGTGTCAACAATAGCCTTCTTTGTAAATTTCTTATCTCCAAATCTTTCAACGAAGTCAATCGTAAGAGCGATTTTCTGGGTCTCAAGTTTAAGGTCGGCATCGGCTTTAGCTACGAAACTGAACACACCAAAGTTCTCCATCTTGTAGTCCGGAACCATAACAGTTACGCGAACTCCAGTCGCTGTATCTCTCGTTTCAATAACTTCTACGCCGTCAGCAGGGTTGAAGCCTGCATAGTTGAACAGGTTCTTGTTATAAGCGTATTCAAGAACGGCAACGTTGCTGTCGATTGCTCTGCTAAAGTTAGGAGCAAGGGTAAATGTTTGACCCTTTTCAACTACGCCTTTAGACAGGTTAAGTTTCAGAACAGCGTTAGAGATAACGGTCTGGCCGGTTGCTTTAACGGTTACTCTGACAACTGGATCTTCTTGTGGCCATTCAAGACGAAGCTGTACTTTGGCGGTGTTGTTGCCGATATCTTCAAATGTCCAGAAATAGAAGTGTGTTTTCTGGCCATTTACTCTTAAATCGAAGCTAGTCATAGCGTTGTTCATGTCGATTACGCCTGAGAAGTCTTCAAGCTCGAATTGAAGAAGAACTTTAGAGATCATTTCCAGGCTACCTTCGACGATTTTTCCTCTAACCGGAGCTACGAGAGCGGCGGTTTCAGCAGGTCTAACCGGCATTGGAACGCCTTCTCCATCAAAGAATGGATGAGTCTGACTCTGTGAAGGTACTTCGCCTTCCGCAACAGGGAAATAAGGAGTTCTGCCTACAGGGTCAAATCTGATATCTTTGCGCCAGTCGGTTCTGGTTGGTTCTTTATAAGGCTCGATATTCCAGATAGCAGGGCCGCTGAATGACACCCATTTTACTAACGGGTTATGCCAGCCTGTGTAAGGATTTTCTCTGGCGATTGCTGGAACGCCTAAAGCCCAAGAAACTAAGTCGTTTTCAGATTTCCAGTTTTTAGCGAACGCATAAGCCGGATCTGTTTGGCCTAAGTCTCTTAAAAGAGTCCAATCTTCAGGAATTACTCTGTATGCCGGATCACCGACTTTGTTATTATACCAGAGGTTAAGGTCACCGTTAAACATAAGTCTCTTGAACGCTTCCATTCCGTATGGGTCATAGCGGAAGAATTCATTTCTGTTGCTGACAGGTGTCCATGTATTATCAATAATACCTTCAAACTGTTCGCGCATAGTGCCGTTATAAAGGGTATTGCCGGTTGATACATATTCGCCTCTGTTGCCGATATAAGTTTGAACGCCGTCAACACTGAAATATCTAACGCCGTTTGCATATGCTGTAGCTGTGGCGTATGCCGCAGATATGTCGTTGTAAACATCCTGCTCATATACAGGTAAAGAAGAGTCAATACCGTGTCCGCCTTCATGGAAAACGAGAGATTCGTTTCTGTATCTGCTTAAATTGTAATCTCTGAGAACGCCCACGTCTTCAGTCTGGAATTGTGCTCCGCCCCAACCTTCAATACGAAGATTTTCACCGACATCACTGCCGCCCATTGAGCTGGCTCCCGGCTGTAAACCTGTATGGTGTCCTATTACAGAGCCTGCGGCAATCTTCAAGCCGCCGTTACGCTGTGTAAATCCGTCGGCAAGTCTGAGACCGGGTCTGTCATAAGTAATAGCGGTGTTTTTGATTGTCTGTCCGCTGAATGATAAAGCACCATTATTCCAAGAATATGCCGGTGAAGCACCACTGTGGGTTCCGCTGCCGGTAGCGAACGCTTTGTCAAAGTCCTCTCCGCCTGCGCTTGAAGGATATGTTTTTGTTGTGTTGTTTGTAAGAACAGTCTCAAACTGATGTCCTGCTGCCATAGCAACGTCTTTAGCTGTAGGCTGTTTGAAATCAGGGCCTTCGTTGCGGTACATATAGTATCCGTTTTCAGCGACTGCTGATTCAAGGTAGACATAGAAGCCTGTAAGAGGAGATCTGTAAGCGTGACCGATCCATGGTTTAAATTCTGCTTCAACTTTTTCATTTTTAACCATTTCATTCTTTTCCCAATCAAGAACGCGGTTAGCTTCTGTTGAGCCTACATATGCGACTTCAATTTTGCCGCTAGGGCCTGCGCCCCAATCTCTGATAGCGTCTTCAAGACCGACATATTGACCTGGTTTAAGAGCTGTTGCGCTGACTGCCTGGTTGTCTGCAATCCAGCCGCCGTTTGAAACTGAGCGCTCGTCTATATCTGCCTGTGTAAAGCCGCGGAACGCAAGACCATATGGATTGCCGTTGTCCAAACGGTTAGCATTGCCTGATGTGGATAAACGAATACCTTTCCAGAGATAACCTCTGGCAGTTACTACAGTTGCAGGAACTTCTCTGCCGTCAATATAAATTCTCCAGTTAGCTGATTGCATAACCGCTGAGATGGTGCTTACTTCACGATTGAAGTAAATATGAAGTTCATTGGAAGCGGCGATTTCAGCTCTTTCTATTGTAAGAGGGGCATAGTGAACGCCCTCTGTTCCGTCAACGGTTTCTGGAAGACCGTAATTATCGGGCTGGTTTCTCCACCACCAAGGAGTATTAACTTTAGAGCCGTCACTGGCTCCTTCGGATGTTTGACCTGCACCTTTACCTGCCCAGAAACACCATTTTCCGTGGATACCAGATAATGTCCAGTACAACGGATAGTCATATTCATAGACTTCTTCACGTGTGTTAACAGGGAATGATTTAAGCTCAAACTTCTGAGTTTCTGGAATAAATTCCTGGAACGCCATTGCGCCGTATACATAGTAGTCTTTGACGCTTTCCATTAATTTGGTTCCCGGCCACATTCCTGCTTCTTTAGCTTTGTTGTAAGCTTCTTGAAGCTGGAGGTCAAAGCGGTAGTCATCAAATTTATTGAACGCTGTTAATGGATAGCTTTTACTGCCTTGCACCACAGCAAGCTCATAGGCGATGTCAAAGAACGCTTCACCGAAATAGAAGTGGTCTGATCTTGGACGCGCTGAATCAGCATTACCAGTAGCGGGAGTTCCGTCCGCCTTCATTGGGCTGTAATGACGCATAATGTCGTCAGATGTTCCGACTATGTACGGTTTTTTATACTTGCCCGTTGCAGGGTTAAAGTTACCGGGAACTTCTGTAGCTTTAATCATTTGGCGGGTAAAAGTATCGGTGGTTTCACCGTATTTATAAAGCTCGCGATACTCAGGAGCTTCATAAACTGACTGTGTTGGACCAACAATAAGAGATTTGAAGCCTGCATAAATCATTGGAAGAGACAAATATTCTGCACGGCCGAGGAATTTGTTTGTTCCTTCGCCAACCATTCTTGCTATGTACTCGTCTGTATACAGAGGTTTTTCGGCATTTGTGAATACGTTTAATTGGAGTTGGAAGTTAGTCAGTGAAGCATCAGGACGATCTAACACGGAGCCGTTACTTCCGGCTTTACGTGAAGCAAAAGTCCAAAATCTTGACATATAACCCTGTGATCTTTCTAAATAGAAAGAATACCATGTAGGAACTTTTTCTACCGTACCGGCCTTGACCTTGATTTTAGCGGCAGCAGCAGGCCCAACTACGTTTTCAGTGCGGTCATATTCCGCATTGGCTGCGCTTTCGCGGCATCTTGCACGTATTTGACCGATTTCAAGTGCTTCTTTCAAGCGCACATTAACAACCGGTTTTGCTGCATAATCTCCGAAATCGAAATAAGAAAGATAATCCCATTCAACTTCCTTGTCTTCAACAAAAAGCTTAAATGTTGCGTGTGCATCTTCGTTGTTTAAAACGGGCTTTGAAAATTCAATTTCGAGTTCTGCACCTGTAATCAGGCGGACATCGCCGAGTTCACCATCAATGACTTTTCCGTTACCTGCAAACGCCGGTAATCCGATAAAAATAGGCATAATCAGGCTTAACATCAAAACAAGACTGACAATGGCAATCGGCAAGCGTTTCGTTTTTTCCATCTTAACCCCTCCAAATAATATTATTAGTCTCATTTACTTTGGAGTCGAGTTCTCCATTTTCAACCTTGTTGTTTCGCACAATAGGTTAAGCGTTATGCTATTTAAAAGCCATCACTCCTTGTCTAAAATGTATTAAAAATCCAGTGCAGAGGCTTATGTAATTATTAAATATTATCATAAATTCTTCTGTATTGTCAATATTGATTTAGCACTATTCACGCTCGTTTCCGAATTCTGAGTGTAGCCAAGAATCTTTTTGTAGGTCTGAGAGACAGCGAGTCGAACCGCCGACCAATGGTTTGGGAAACCACCGGTCTTATCATTATTTTTATCATTACAACAATCCCTTTAAATTTGAGGTTTAGTATGATTATAAAGACCAACAAAGACCCGATAATAACATAAATATGTCCAGTCTGAAATCAGTCAATCAGTCAAAAATCAGTCAGCTTTTCTTCCTATGTTAGACTCATTGTTATCGTTCAAGAATGTGTTCAGCCTCTCTACAACCTTATCAATTTTCCTTTTTTTAAGGTGAGTGCATAAATCCATAGTGTTGTAAATTTGTTATTAATTTTCTACTTTGTCGCAGTTAATTCTATAATTTTTGCTAAGGAGGCTTTTTGATGAACAATATAAAAACAGAGGGAGGGCAACAGGGGAATGACATAATTATGGAAGACGCTATGGGGAGATTGAGAGAGGTTTGTGATGGGAGGGGATAAGGGCTGAGGAGGAAGTTTATAGATATTGGAAGTAAAATTATTTTCGATGTATACAGAAAAAATAATTTTTGTAACTTATCTCCTCCAATAGATGAAATCATATGTACTATAGAATACATATCTGACTACTTTATGATATTTGACTATCCACTGACTATCAAAAATTATATAAATTAAAACCCCGGGAAACGTTAATTTCCTGGGGTTTTTCCATACTCGCCTGAACGGAGTCGAACCGCCGACCAATGGTTTAGGAAACCACTGCTCTATCCTCTGAGCTACAGGCGAATATCAAAATATTATAATGATTATATATTTATTTAGTGCTTTTGTCAACACATCAATATTATGGGGCTACGTTCGTTTCATAAACATGCCAAAACTTTTAAGAGTACGGAATCATCAAGCAGTGTAGCAAGAAAGTTACCTTTAACACTTGGCTTTTTAGGAAACGTGGATAAATAACGCTTATGGGCTAATACAGCCAATTTGCGGAATGCGTTAAGTGTCTTATGACCGTTTTCTGACAAGATACCGATTTCGTCCTCGTTTTAGATAACGTCAAGCAACCAGTGCAATGATTCGATTTTCCAGTGTGAGCGAGAGCGAAAAGTAGCTTTTCGGGTCTTCAAGAAAAAGTTTTACATCCTCAAATTCTTTTAACTGATTGCCTTTTAGCCCAAAAACATATTGGCCGCCTGCCTTATTTAATGATCTTCGCACAAGTGTCTTTTGACAGTGCATAGCGTCTGCTGTTATGGTTTTCCTCTTTATGTCTAGGTGATCCAGCATAGATTGAAACACTGGGATTTAATTTGTTTATCCTCTTGTGAAATAGCCTTTAGGATAAAGTCACGCCGCTTTCATTTGCATATGCCGAAAGAATATGCAAAAACGAGTGTGCTTTATCTTTTTTTCCCGTGCTACGAATTGCTTTGCCATCTACTGCGATTATTTCACCTATATCGTGGGCGTTTTCAACATAATACTCGATATTGCATGCCCAACAGAATCACCATTAACCATGTTCAATATGCGGCTTAGCGTTGGTTTAGACGGATAGCTTTTTATGCCGTAATGTTCGCTGTAAAAATCTATCTTCTTTGAAAAATACACCATCATTTCCGCAAGCTCTGTTATTCCGATTACTAAATAAGAACATCTGTTAAGTTTTGTTCCACATACCCTTGGTGACGACAATCTTTTATACTTGCAAATTTTTCTCTTATTACATCCATTTCAGATCCCCTACATCTGTTACTTTACCATATTTTGAGGTGATACGCTTTGGTTTTGACAAAAAAGCACCCCCATCATTATCAGTAACCAATACTGTTTAACAATTGGGGTGCAGTTCATAAACAAGGGTTCGTTTTTTTATTGCTTAATATTTAGCTGTGATAAATATTATACAACGATTTTGGATGCAATATGAGCGATATCAGAGATATCAATAGTTCCATTAGCATTATAGTCGAAGAACTGCGCGACATCCCAGCCCGGCTGTCCTTTGCTTACGCCGAAGCAATCAATAGCGTTAGAAAGTGTGATAAGCGTAAATTCGCCGTCTGGAGGGTTAGTTGGGTCTGTTCCATCGGTTGTAGCAAATATTGTGTCAACAACGGCCTTCTTCGTGAACTTATTCTCGCCCACTTTTTCAACGAAGTTAATCGTAAGTGTGATTTTCTGTGTCTCAAGTTTAAGGTCAGCATCAGCCTTAGCCGAGAACTGGAACTCGCCATAGTCTTTCATACTGTAGCTAGGAATCATAACAGTTAAGCGAACGCCGTTTTCGGTGTTTTCGGTGTTAATAAGGGTTACCCCATCCGCTGGAATGAAAGCTCTGTAATCGAATAAGTTCTTGTTATAAGTATAATCCAGAACAGCAACGTTACTTCCGATTGCCCTGCTGAAAGCAGGAGAGAGTGTAAAGTATTCACCTTTTCCAACTACACCTTTAGAGATGTTAAGTCTAAGAACCGAATTAGAAATAACGGACTGGCCGGTTTCTGTAACGGTGAGCCTGATGACCGGGTCGTTTTCACATGGCCACTCAAGACGTAGCGTAACAGTGAGAACGCCGTTCTTTTCAACACAATCCCAGAAATAGAAGTGCTGTCTCTGACCGTTTACACTGAGGTCGAAGCTAGATGCAGCGTTGTTCACAGTAACTTCACCTGTGTAATCTTCAAGCTGGAACTGAACGAGAACAGGAGACTTTATTTCAAGGCTGCCTTCTACAATCTTACCTTTGACCGGAGCTACAAGAGCTTCAATTTCAGCAGGTCTAACCGGCTTCTTAACGCCGCCTTCAACTAAGAACGGATGTGTCTGAACTTTTATTGGCGACTTTCCATCGGGTTCAGGATGATAAGCGTTACGGCCGACGAAGTCGAATCTGTTGTTCGGGTATTTAGGGTTATTAGGTTCTGCATAAGGCTCTGGATTCCAGACACTTGGGCTATTCCATGACACCCATCTGACTAACGGGTTAGACGTTCCCGTGTATGGATTTTTAAGTGCGGCAGAGGATATGGAGAAGCCCCAAGCAATCAAGTCTTTTTCGCTAGTCCAGTGACTAAATTCTGGGTTCTGGTCTCTTAAAAGTTTCCAGTCTTCTGGTATTACTCTGTAAGCCGGGTCACCTACTTTGCCTTCATACCAAAGATTAAGGTTTCCAGTGAAGAAGATTCTGGTAAACACTTCGGCTGCATATGGGTCGTAACGGAAGAGTTCTTCTCTTGTTGCTATAGGCGTCCATGTACCGTCATTTATACCTTCAAATGATTCGCGGCTTGTGCCAGTGTAGTATTCTGAACCCATTGAAACATACTCGCCTCTGGAGCCTGTATAGGAACGTACATTGTCAACAGTGAACCATCTTGCACCGTTTTTAGGCGATGAAGCAGTAGCATACGCCGCTGTGATATCGTTAAAAATGTTTTGGCCGTAGTTACCATTGCCGCCCAAGAAGCTATCTATACCATGTCCGCCTTCGTGAATTACAAGGTTCTCGTTTTTATATCTGCAAAGATTATAATCTCTTAAAACAAGCACGTCTTCAGACTGGAATACAGTTCCGCCCCAGCCTTCAACACGGAAACTGTCGCCAATATTAGTGCCTGCAAGACCTGTTCTAATAGTCTGGCGTCCGGGATGATTTCCGAGCACAGAGCCTGCCGCAAGGAACATTCCGCCTGAATTTCTTACTGATCCGTCAGCAATCCTTTGACCAACTCTGTCGTAAGTTATAGGGCCGTTTGTGATAGTTTGGCCACCATATGATACTTTCCCGTCATTCCAGGTATAATGCAGAGTATTAGTTGAATCACGAACTTCTCCGGAATCTCCGTTAAAAGCACTGTCGAAGTCAGCTCCACCTGCGTTTGTTGGATAAGTTACTGTTCTATTGTTAGTGTATTGAGCTTCATATGTATGCGCAGCTGCAACAGCAACATCCTTTGCTGTAGGCTGTACAAAATCTTCAGCTTCATTGCGATACATGTAATAATCTCTACTACCTACATTACTGTCAAGATAAACATAGAAACCTGTTAACGGGCTTCTGTATGCGTTACCCTCCCAAGGCCTGAAATCAGCGACAACTCTTTCTTTATTAAGCTCGTTGCCGTCCCAGTCCTTTATTTTGGTAGCTTCTGTTGCTCCTCCAACGTATGCTACGGTAACTACGCCTTCCTCTGTCGGGCCTGCTCCTCTTGCTATAGCATCTTCAAGACCGACGAATTCGCCAAACTGGAGAGGATTTGCACCAGGAGTCTGATTGTTTGCTATCCAACCGCCCGCATCTATTTTACGTTCTTCAATATCTTGTGCTGTAAATCCGGAGAAGAATCTGCCGTATGGTTTGCCGTTATCTAAGCGATTTTGTGGGTTAGCTGTTGAGAGACCAGTCGCATAATTGACTGAATTGTTAGTCTTTAACCTAATGCTCTTCCAGCCATAACCTTGATATTCGGTTACAGTAAGTTCTCTGTCACCGATATAAATTCTCCAGTTAGCTGAATTAGTAACCGCAGCAACTGTTTTTACCTCACGGTTAAATCTAACTTCTAACAAATCGTTTGAAATAATTGTAGCGCCTTCTATTTTAAGCGGCTCATAGGCAATGCCTGTTGTGGCATCATTAGCTGCCGGAAGGCCGAAATTATCGGGCTGATTCCACCAGAACCAAGGAGTGTGATATTTATTTGTGTCCTGTCTTCCGCCAACACTCTGACCAGTGCCGACACCTGTCCAGAACTCATATTTGCCGTGAGCACCGGACATTGCCCAATATAATGGATAGTCATAATCATATATTTCTGCACGGGTGTTAATCGGCCATGACAGATTCTCAAATTTCTGTGATTCCGGAATCATTTCCCAGAATGACAATGCGCCGTAAATATAAAAATTCTTTGCACGATCAATGTCGGTTTTGCCGCCGTCATCCATCATTTTTGTATTCGGCCACATTCCGGCTTCTTTTGCTTTGTCATATGCTTCAAGCACGTGTAAATCATAGCGGTAGTCATCAGGTTTGTTATAGTAGCTAAGAGGGAAGCGTGGGCAGCCTTGTTTCATACCAAGCTCCCAATAAATGTCGAAGAACGCCTCGCAGAAATAAAATAGGTCTGATCTTGGGCGTGCAGAATCTTGGTTTCCGGTAGCAGGGGTTCCGTCTGCCTTAACAGGGCTGTAATGACGCATAACGTCATCAGATGTTCCTACTATGTATGGTTTCGCATAAACGCCTGTTTCGGGGTCAAAGTTGCCAGGTACTTCTGTAGCTTTAATATTTCTACGAGTGTAAGTGTCAGTGGTTATACCATGTTTATAAAGTTCACGGTATTCGGGAACTTCATAAACGGACTGGGAAGGGCCTACGATAAGAGCTTTGAAGCCAGCAGCAAGCATTGGCAGGTTCATGTACTCTGAACGGCCTACTAGCCTGTGCATACCTTCGCCGACCATCCTCGCTATATATTCGTCAGTATACAGAGGCTCTTGATTTGCTCCAAAAATGTTTCTGTTATTAAAGAAATTAGTTCCTGTAGGGTCGAGTTCTAAAACTGTTCCGTTATTTCCGGCCTTAGCTGATGCGTAAGTCCAGAGTCTGGACATATGGCCAAGTGTTCTTTCCATATAGAATGGTTTCCATTCAGCTGTTTTTGTGTCGGTTGAAGCTTTAACCGTTATTCTAGCCGCAGCAACGGGCCCTTTTTCGTGTTCTGTACGAACAAGGTAAGCTTCGCCTGTTAAGTGGGTAAATTCGCGTCTTCTTCCTCTGGGTTCGCCTGCGTCAAGCGCATTTTTCAAGCGCACGTTGACAACCGGTTTGTCCGCATACGGTCCGAAAGAGAAATAGGAAAGATATTCCCATTCGGCTTCAACGCCATCAACAAAAACCTTCAATGTTGAATGTGCATCGGCGTTGTTTAAAATCGGCTTTGAAAACTCAATCTCAAGTTCGGCACCTGTAATCAGGCGAACCGCACCGAGATCA
>CAYLSP010000027.1:0-10813 GCA_964385935.1 uncultured Defluviitaleaceae bacterium | reverse complement strand
CATCTGGATGTGATTTTACATATTCTTTCAACTGTTCGGGGTTAATTTTCTTGAATTTCTGTTTGACTGCCTTTTTTTCCAAATGCCCCTTTTCTTTTAATTGTTTCTCCCAAAACCGAATAGTTGATATAGAAACCTTAAATGTGTCCCGTGTCTCTTCCAGAGTATGCCCTGCCTGGCGATATTCAATTGTTCTCTCTCGATATTTAACTGGATAGCTCATATTTCCAGTTTACACCATTTCATGAGCGTTTACAAGTTCGATGACTATATCACTCTCCTTAAAATTTTATTAAATCACACTTATACATCAAAAGCTGCCAAACTTGAGTTGGACAGCTTTCATGTGCAATTATATACTTCTAGAGCTACTGGGGGGACTTGAACCCCCGACCTATTGATTACGAATCAATTGCGCTACCGGCTGCGCTACAGTAGCAAATAAAGCCCATTTCTTTATTAAATTATAGCATAAGAAAATTTTTTAGTCAAACAATATAGCGTTGGAGTATCTATCAATATAAATATATCGATATTTATATATCTATATTCCAAAAACACATTTCACTTTTTATTTCTACTTTGTTAAAATAATAACAGCAATAAAAAACCTAATAGGAGGTATATTAAATGGCCAGATTTACATTACCCAGAGACATTTATTATGGAAAGAATTCACTTGAAACTCTTAAAACCCTTGAAGGTAAAAGGGCAATTGTCGTTGTTGGCGGCGGCTCTATGAAGAAATTCGGTTTTCTTGATAAAACAGTGGGCTATTTAAAAGAAGCGGGCATGGAAGTGAAGCTTTTTGAGAATGTTGAGCCTGACCCTTCTGTGGAAACCGTTATGAAAGGCGCCGAAGCTATGCGCGAATTTCAGCCGGACTGGATCGTTTCAATCGGCGGCGGTTCACCAATTGATGCGGCAAAAGCTATGTGGGCGTTCTATGAATATCCCGAAACTACATTTGAGCAGCTCATTATCCCCTTCAACTTCCCAACACTGCGCACCAAGGCAAGATTCGCGGCTGTTCCCTCAACCTCAGGCACAGCTACGGAAGTTACAGCTTTCTCAGTTATAACCGATTATCAAAAAGGTATTAAATATCCTTTAGCAGACTTTAACATCACGCCTGATATAGCTATTCTCGACCCTGGAATTGCCGAAACTATGCCAAAAACTTTGACAGCTCACACAGGAATGGACGCTCTTACACATGCCATTGAAGCCTATGTTTCATCACTGAACGGCCCCTTCACTGACCCCCTTGCATTAAAAGCTATTACCATGATTAACGACTATGTTCTAGATTCATACAACGGAGACAAAAATGCCAGAGAACAGATGCACTATGCACAATGTCTTGCCGGAATGGCGTTTTCCAACGCGTTGCTTGGTATAGTCCACTCTATGGCGCATAAAACCGGCGCGGCATTCTCAACAGGACATATTCCTCACGGCTGTGCAAACGCAATCTATCTTCCTTACGTAATTCAATTCAACTCTTCTTTTGCGGCAGGAAGATATGCTGAAATAGCGAAGGCTATTGGCCTTGAAGGAAAAAGCGACATCGAACTTACTGAAAAATTATGCGAACGTATTTTGGAACTGAATAAAAAGATGGAAATCCCCGCAACTTTGAAAGAATTTGGCATAAATGAAGCCGAATTTAAAGAAAAACTTTCCGCTGTTGCAGAAAACGCTGTTGGAGACGCTTGCACAGGCTCTAACCCACGTTCCATTACACCCGCACAAATGGAGAAATTGTTTACAAACATTTATTACGGCACAAAAGAAGTAATAAACTAATCTTTGTCCTTTGGGCAGGGTTAATGTAACCCTGCCCTGTTTTGAGAGGAGGAGAGAGCGCGTCTGCGCTTGTATAAATAATGTTTCGGATATTGGCAAAGCAACAATTAAATCCTACGGTTATAAAAATGGTGGTGGAGGCTCCTTCTGTTGCCGCGAAAGCACAACCGGGGCAATTCATTATTTTAAAAGTGGATGAGAATGGAGATCAAATTCCCTTCACCATAGCCGATTTTGACAGAGAGAACGGAACAATATCCATTATTTTTCAAATTGTAGGTGCTGAAACCTACTTGTTAAACCAGAAAAATCCGGGTGAATATATCCTTGGTTTTATGGGACCTTTGGGAAATCCCTTTAAACTCCACGGACTTAAACGCGTAGCGGTGGTTGGCGGAGGTATTGGATGCGCAATTGCCTATCCGGCGGTAAAACAGTTGCATATGCAAGGTGCTATTGTGGATGCTGTCATGGGTTTTCGCACAAAGGAACTAATTATTCTTGAAAATGAATTTAGACAAATGACTAACTCGCTGATTGTTCTGACAGACGACGGAAGCTATGGTACTCCCGGGCTTGCGGCAGACGGGCTGAATAATTTGATAAAAACCGAAGCCTATGATGAGGTAATCGCTATAGGGCCTATCCCAATGATGCACCTTGTTTCACAGATAACTAAACAATATAACATAGAGACTACTATCAGCATGAATCTCATTATGGTTGATGCCACGGGCATGTGCGGCGGCTGTCAGATAAGTGTGGACGGCGAAATAAAATACGCTTGTGTTGACGGGCCTTGTTTTGATGGCCATAGGGTTGATTTTGAAGCGTTAATAAAGCGAAACGCAATGTATAGAAAGAACGAACAGATCCATAAATGCCGTCTGTCCGACGAAGAGGAGGCAATCCATGGCCGATTATTTCAAATTTAGAGAATCAAATTGCAAAAACTGCTATAAATGTATACGGCATTGCCCAGTAAAAGCAATCAGCTTTTCAAAAAATCAGGCTCATATTGTTTCAGAGGAATGTATTCTTTGCGGCGAATGTTTTGTTACCTGCCCCCAAAACGCAAAGGACGTTCGTGACGACCTTCCTGTAGCAAAGGAGCTTTTGAAAAGCGGAAAGCCGGTGTATGCTTCTGTTGCCCCCTCTTATAGAGCGGCGTTTCCCGGAGTTTCTTTTGAAGCAATTAAAGCTTCTCTGAAAAAACTTGGCTTTACGTACGCTGAGGAAACGGCAATTGGTGCAACTGTTGTAAAAAGGCGGTATGAACAGCTTATTAATGAAGGCAAACAGCGCGTAATTCTATCAACCTGCTGCCATAGCGTAAATACGCTTGTGGAAAAATATTATCCTGAAGCCATTCCGTATCTGGCCAAAGTAGTCTCCCCCATGCTGGCACACGGAATGAGCATGAAAAAAGAACACCCGGACGGAAAAGTTATTTTTATTGGACCTTGCATTTCAAAAAAAGCAGAAGCAGAGAAATATAAAGATGTTATAGATTGTGTACTTACGTTTGAGGATATTACTTCATGGTTCAAACAACAAAATATTGAGCCTGAGATAATAAAGGAAAGCTTTGAAAACACTGGGAGAACTCGTATTTTCCCCGTTGCGGGCGGTATTCTTGACAGTATGTACATAGATAAAAACAGTCAGTGGACTTATCTTGCTGTAGATAGCGTCAGCAGTTGTATGGCCGCTTTAGAGGACGTAATTAACGGTAACATTGACCATTGTTTTATTGAAATGTCCGCCTGTGAAGGAAGCTGTATCGGAGGCCCTGCAATAGGGAAAGAGCGGTTGTTCCCTGTTGCTGATAGGATTGCCGTAAGGCGCAATGCAGGGAGTGAGGATTTTTCAGTTGAACAGCCCGAAGATAAAGCAATTGAGAGAAGCTTCCAGCTCGGAACAATCAAGAGGGCGAAGGTGGGCGAAAGCGCCATAGCCGACATTCTTGAAAAAATGGGTAAGACACAGCCTGAACACGAACTTAACTGCGGCTCTTGCGGCTATGAAACCTGCCGAAAAAAGGCATACGCAATATTAAGCGGCAAGGCTGAGGTAAATATGTGCCTGCCATACCTAATGGCGCGGGCAGAGTCCTTTTCTGATAATATAATTGGCAACACTCCCACAGGAGTTATTGTACTAAACCGCGAAATGGTGATTCAGCAAATTAATGCCGCTGCATTAAAACTTATGAACATTCATGACGAAAAGGCTGTCTTGGGACGAAATGTGGTTTGTATCCTTGACCCAGCTCCGTTTTTGCAGGTTATATCAGAAGAACGGAATATTTATGAGCGGCAGTTTTATCTTACTGAATACATGAAATGTGTAAAGATGACGATTGTTCTTGACGACCATTATGACATAATTATTGCATTTATGCGTGATATTACAGAGGAATACAACGAGCGCATAAGCAAGGACGAACTAAGCCGGAAAGCAATGGACATAACTGATAAAGTAATTGAAAAACAAATGAGAACTGTACAGGAAATCGCATCGTTACTTGGCGAAACCACGGCAGAAACAAAGATAGCTCTTGAGAGGTTAAAGGAGACGCTGCGTGATGAATAATTATTTTGTTGATGTAAGCTTCCAGAGCCAGAATAAATACGGCGAGCTGTTATGCGGCGACCATGTAGAGATCATTCGGAGAAGCGAGGACTCTATTGTCATTGTTCTTGCGGATGGACTTGGAAGCGGCGTAAAAGCAAACATTTTATCAACTCTTACATCAAAAATTATATCCACAATGATTGCAAACGATATGAATATCAAAGACTGTGTTTCAGCGATTACGGCTACATTGCCGGTTTGTGAAGTCCGAAAAATCGCTTATTCAACATTTACTATAATACGTATTAACGAAACCCTAGATGCTGAGATTATCCAGTTTGACAACCCCCATGTATTTCTTCTGAGGGACGGAAAGAACAAAATTTTTCCAGAAGTCCTCGAAAATATTGACGGGAAAAATATTTATAAATCTCATGTAAGACTACAAGAAAACGACGCCATGTTTGTAATGAGCGATGGTGTTATTCATGCGGGCATCGGAAAGACTCTTAATCTTGGGTGGAAGCGGGAAGATGTAATTACTTTTATGGAGAGGATGTATACCGACGAGTATACAGCAAGAGGTCTAACTACGATTTTAAGTGAGCGTTGCCTTTCCCTTTATGAAGGAAAACCCGGAGACGACACAACAGTCTGCGCCATAAAAATCAGACAGAGAAATCAGGTCAACATAATTATCGGTCCGCCCTCAAATCCTGATGACGTAAACACCATGATGTCCCTGTTTTTCTCAAAAACCGGCAAGCATATTGTATGCGGCGGAACTACTTCACAACTTGCCGCAGAATACCTTAATAAGCCCCTTCGTATCGATTACATAAACTACGCTGATCCGCTGATTCCCCCGACTGCGGAGATAGAAGGCGTAGACCTTGTAACAGAAGGGGTCATAACAATCAATAGGGTTTTAGAATATACAAAAAATTATCTTAATGAAAACAATCTTTATTTTGACTGGAGTTATGGTAATGACGGCGCTTCACAAATAGTAAAAATTTTGATTGAAGAAGCAAGTGATGTCCATTTCTTTGTAGGCCGGGCTGTTAATCCTGCCCATCAGAACCCCGATTTGCCGATTAATTTTAATATCAAAATGAGGCTTGTGGACGAATTGGCGGATTCTTTAAAACTAATGAATAAACAAGTGAAAATAAGCTATTTTTAATGCTAGGAGGAATTTTGGTGAACACATTCACCGCATCAGATTTTGAGGTTTTAGATCAGATTATTAGCGAGAACGGATGCAACGAAAGCTCTGTCATTGCCATCCTACAGGCGGTACAGGAGCATTACCGCTATCTGCCCGAGGAAGCGTTTTCATACATAGCGGAAAAGCTTGGAATCGGTCAGGCGCGTATTTACTCAGTGGCCACATTTTATGAAAACTTTTCATTAAAGCCAAAGGGCAAGTATGTAATAAAAATTTGTGACGGCACAGCCTGTCATGTACGTAAGTCAATTCCCATTCTTGACAGGCTTCGTAAGGAATTGTCGCTGTCTGAGGAAAAAGCCACAACGGACGATTTGTTGTTTACGGTTGAAACCGTTTCATGCTTGGGCGCTTGCGGACTTGCGCCGGTTCTCACTGTTAATGAAAAGGTATATTCAGCAATGACACCTGAAAGAGCTTCTGAATTGTTAGACACGCTTAGGAGGGAAAACTAGATGCAGAAATTAAACAGCCGTCAGGATTTAGATGCTTTTCGCAGCGACTGCACAGCGGCTTTTGAAAAAGAAACAAAGAAAATCCTTATATGTGCGGGAACAGGCTGTGTTGCCGGCGGATCCCTTGAAATATTTGAACGACTTTCTAAGCTTATGACTGAAAAAAATATTCCCTGCTCAGTTGAGATGGAAAAAGAACCTCACGGCGAGGTCATAGGCTTAAAAAAATGCGGTTGCCACGGTTTTTGTGAAATGGGAGTTTTAATACGTATTGAACCACAGGGTTGGCTCTATACAAAAGTGAAAAGCGAGGACTGCGAGGAAATTATAAACGAAACAATCATAAATGGTCGTCATATTGAGCGGCTTGCCTACAGTCTTGACAACGTTACATACAAAAAACAGGATGAAATCCCCTTTTATAAAAAGCAAATGCGCGTAGTCTTAGGTCATTGCGGACAGATTGACGCTACAAATATAAGAGATTATATTGCGGTTCAGGGATATAAAGCCTTTGAACAGGCGCTTTTTGATATGGACAGTGACGCTATTATAAATGAAATTTCAGAATCTAATTTGCGCGGCAGAGGCGGCGGCGGTTTTCCGGCCGGACGCAAATGGTCTATGGTGAAACGTCAGAAAGAACCGCAAAAATATGTGGTTTGCAATGGTGACGAGGGCGACCCGGGCGCATTTATGGACAGAAGCATTATGGAGGGCGACCCTCACAGAATGCTTGAAGGTATGATGATTGCGGGACTTGCCACAGGAGCAGATACAGGATATATATATGTCCGCGCGGAATATCCTCTGGCTGTATCACGCCTTCGCACAGCTATTCAGGATTTGGAAGAATGTGGCTTGTTGGGCGATAATATTCTCGGAAGCGGGTTTTCTTTCAGAATCCGTATTAACCGGGGAGCGGGTGCATTTGTCTGCGGAGAAGGCAGCGCGTTGACTGCTTCAATAGAGGGCAAGCGCGGTATGCCCCGCGTAAAACCTCCCCGTACTGTTGAGCGCGGATTGTTCGATAAACCAACGGTATTAAACAATGTAGAAACATTTGCAAACGTTCCTCCTATTATTGCAAACGGCGCGAATTGGTTCCGTTCACTGGGAACAGAAAAAAGTCCCGGAACAAAGGCCTTTGCTTTAACAGGAAACATCAGAAATACAGGTCTTATCGAAGTTCCTATGGGAACTACCCTCCGTGAAGTTATTTTCGACGTAGGCGGCGGAATGAGGGACAACGCCGAATTTAAAGCCGTTCAAATCGGCGGTCCTTCCGGCGGCTGTTTGACGGAAAAAGATTTAGATTTGCCTTTGGACTTTGACTCTATAACAAAGGCTGGTGCTATGATCGGTTCCGGCGGAATGGTGGTTATGGATTCAAACACCTGCATGGTGGAAGTTGCACGGTTCTTTATGAACTTTACACAGAACGAGTCCTGCGGAAAATGTATTCCGTGCCGTGAGGGCACGAAACGTATGCTTGATATTCTTGACGGCATAGTGTCCGGCAACGGTCAGGATGGAGACATTGATATGCTGATGGAGTTAGCGGACACCATATCGGCAACGGCGCTTTGCGCTCTTGGTAAATCAGCGCCACAGCCGATTATCAGCACTATCAATAATTTTCGTGAAGAATATGAGGCGCATATAACCGAAAAACGTTGTCCGGCAGGAAGCTGTCAGCAGCTTAAACTGATTGAAATTGATGCGGCGGCATGTAAAGGTTGCAGCAAATGTATGAAAATCTGTCCTGTAGGCGCAATTTCAGGCAAAATAAAAGAACCGTTTGTAATTGACCAATCAAAATGCATTAAATGCGGAGCTTGTTTAGAAGCCTGCCCATTTAAAGCGATTCATGTGGGGTGAGAAAATGATAAAACCTAATTATATGACAATAGACGGCATTCCGGTGGCAATTGAAAATGAGAAAAATGTTCTTGAAGTCGTTCGTAAGGCGGGCATTAAGCTTCCAACTTTCTGTTATCATTCCGAGCTTTCGATTTATGGAGCTTGCCGTATGTGTATGGTGGAGGACGACAAGGGGCGGCTTGAAGCTGCATGTTCCGCTGAGCCTTGGCCGGGCATGGTAGTATATACAAACACAGAAAAGCTCAGAAAGTACCGTAAAATGATTTTAGAGCTTCTTCTTGCTAATCATTGTAGAGATTGTACAACTTGCCTGTCCAATAAAAACTGCAAGCTTCAGGATTTGGCGTCACGTTTCCATATAGAGGGAATCCGTTTCCCAAACACTGCAAAAGAAGAGGATAAGGACACGTCTTCGCTCTGTATTGAGAAGGATAACGGAAAATGTATTCTCTGCGGTGACTGTGTTCGTATGTGTAATGAAGTTCAGGACGTTGGCGCAATTGACTTTGCACATCGTGGCTCAAAAATGAAAATATCAACAGCCTTTGGCAAGCCCCTTTCACAAACGAACTGTGTTGGTTGCGGACAATGCGCGGCTGTTTGCCCAACCGGCGCAATTGTTGTTAAAAACGACAGTGTACGCTTATGGAAAGACCTTTCAAACCCCGAAATAAAAGTAACGGCACAGATTGCTCCTGCCGTTCGCGTGGCAATCGGGCGGGAATTAGGACTTAAAGATAATGACAAAAACGCTTTCGGGCAAATTGTTTCAGCTATGCACCGCATGGGATTTGATGAAGTCTTTGACACCGCAACCGGCGCTGACTTGACCGTTCTTGAAGAAGCAAACGAGCTTTTAAAACGCATAGAACAGGGAGATCATGAATATCCTTTGTTTACTTCCTGTTGTCCGGCATGGATTAACTATTGCGAAAAGAAATATCCAGAGCTTATGCCCCATGTATCAACTTGCCGTAGCCCCATGCAAATGCTGGCGGCAGTTGTTAAAGAGCATAACGCAACAGCGTCCTCCAGAAAAACAATTCATGTGGCAGTCATGCCCTGTACTGCGAAAAAATTTGAGGCGGCTCGTGACGAATTTAAGGCTAACGATGTACCCTATGTTGACTATGTAATAAGCACTCAGGAGCTTATTACGATGATACGTGAAGCAGGAATCGTGTTCTCTGAAATGGACTGTGAGGCTGTGGATTCGCCCTTTAGCGCAATGACCGGGGCTGGAGTTATATTCGGAGCAACAGGCGGCGTTACAGAAGCGGTTTTACGCCGTATTTCTTCTGATAAATCTTCAACGGGCCTTCGTACCATTATTATGTACGGAGTGCGCGGAATGGAAGGAATCAAAGAGACAACAGTGTCAGTTGGAGAAAAACAACTTAAAATCGCCATTGTCAGCGGTCTGAAAAATGTATCAAACCTTATAAAACGCATAAAAGACGGCGAACACTACGATTTTGTTGAGGTTATGGCATGTCCAGGAGGTTGCGTCAGTGGTGCCGGACAGCCTTATGTTCCGGAGCAGGAAAAATCCGCTCGTGCGGACGGTCTTTATGCCTCAGATATGCGCATGAGCATGAAGCGCGCGGAAGAAAATCCGCTTATGATGAACCTGTACAACGGCTTGCTAAAAGGCCGTGTGCATGAACTGCTTCATGTGCATTATAAAAATAAGGGGGAATAGCTATGCTTGAACTGAATGTGTGTGTTGGAAGTTCCTGTCATCTGAAAGGCTCCTATAACGTAATTCAGACTTTTCAACAGCTTACCGAAGAGAACAAGTTACATGACAAGCTTGTAATCAAAGCCCAATTTTGCATGAAGAATTGCCGTCAGGGAGTTTCAGTATCCCTTGATGATGAAGTGTTCAGCGTTTCTCCTGAGACTGCCAGAGAATTTTTCCGCAGTTCAGTGATGCAGCGTTTTAATAACTAAATATTACTATCAAGAGCCCGATAAGGAATGCTTACAAAAGCGTTTCAGCGGGCTCTTGAAATTTGTCAATAAAACGGAATTGTTTCACAAGACTATTGCATTTATTTTACAAATATGGTAAAATATATACATGATCAAAAAATAGCATTACTTATTATTAACAAAAAAATGCCTGTTTAGATAATATTATTGTGCTTTTAATAGAGTATTGTCAAGACGGCGAACAGAAGATGAAAGTTTAACAATTCATTCCTAATTGTGGAAAAAGGTTGTTTTACTAAGCAGTAAGTGTAATGCAGTTAGTTGGAGACAGGAGGTGTTAAGGAAAAGAGAACGTTTCTTGGCTCAAAGGATCTACTAGAAAAGAAAAAAATTATTAAGGAGTGAAATGGATGAAAAAGAAATTATTATCAGTACTTTTGGTTCTCTCTATGGTAATGTCATTCTATGTTCCGGCAGTTTCCGCCGCAACGAAAGAGTTCCCTCTAGGAGCAAGCAACAGAATAGTAACAATTGATGGTAAAGATTATCTTGTTAACGACCTTTATAACCCAGATAACCAATCTCACGCTGGTGCAAGAACAGCTATTCCAAACTATGCATGGGATCCAGCTTTTGAAACATATACATTTGACCCAAGCGCTATTCCGGGCATTCAGTTTGATCCTACATACGGCTTCCCGGTTCGCGGTTGCTATAGAACATTAACAGACTTCTTCGGCGAAATGAATTACCTTGCTAAAGAATATCCAGATATTGTTAAGTTAACTAAAGTTGGCTATACAAATGGTGTAAAGACAGGTATTACAAGCAGCGGTTCCGCTATAGTTAAAGATTCTGATTATGCTGTTCCAATCTACGCAATGGAAATTTGCAACGCTCCTGGCGTTTGGGACGGCAGACC
>CAYLSP010000026.1:0-10874 GCA_964385935.1 uncultured Defluviitaleaceae bacterium | reverse complement strand
TGTCTATGTCCTCTTTTTTTGTGGAAGCCTTTTTTAGACTTAAACTTATAGACAATAACTTTCTTCCATTTTCCATCGCCAACCACAGAAGCCGCAACGGCAGCTCCGGCAACAAATGGAGTTCCGAATCTTACGTCATCACCTTTAGCTACACAAAGAACGTTTTCAAAGTTATAGCTGTCTCCAGCCTCAACTTTAAGCTTCTCAACCATAATTACATCGCCTTCAGAAACTTTATACTGCTTTCCGCCAGTTTCAATAATCGCGTACACACGCACACCTCCTTAAATAAAGAGACTCGCCGGACTCCGTGACGGACTAATCCGTACTTAAATACGTTACCGGGCGGCCAAACGAGCAAAAATTCATATGGTTTTGCTCACACCAATGCTCATGATACCATAATTGAATATATGTGTCAACAGTCTCTTTTTTTGAATGTGACAACATCTGAAAAATTTATTGACATAATATTTTTCTTGTGTTATTATAGAAGATAAGTTTTTAAGTTCTCTACAGAAAAAACTTACTTGACCATTCTTTAAAACAAAATGAATATTTTGTTTAGAATTAAGGCCATACGGACAGCCGGGTCAACTGCCGATTGCAATCCTCGGGTTGCATTATTGATTGAGTTGAAAGCTCAAGTTTTATAAGTTGGTTACTTCATAACCAAGCGTGTACATACGCTTTGTGTAGTTTTACACAACACTTGTGAAATGGTCAATAAGAGTGGTAATAGTAAGCTTTTACTGTATAGACTCTGAATGCTTGTAATAGTGATAGTTGGATTTGTTCAGCTTTTACTTCATACATTATTTCTCAAGTGTCTTTGTGTTTGTTTACACGAGAATGCTTGAGATTTTTTATTGTGAGGAGAAGCAAAATGAATGATAAGCTCACACTGTATGGCTTTAACAACCTGACAAAAACCCTCAGCTTTAATATTTATGACGTTTGCTATGCAAAAAGCGAACGTGAGCAAAAAGACTATATTGCCTATATTGATGAGCAATATAATTCCGAGCGTCTTACTAACATACTTTGCAAGGTTACAGAAATTATCGGCGCACACGTTCTGAATATTTCAAAACAGGATTACGATCCACAAGGTGCATCGGTAACTATATTGATTACGGAAGAAGCCATTGACGAGAGACTTGTGGACAAGTCCTGCAATAAGGGCAAGTATATGGCTGACAGGGATACAATTCTAGCACATCTGGACAAAAGCCATGTTACCGTACACACCTATCCCGAATATCACCCCGATAATGCCATTTCTACCTTTAGAGTGGACATAGATGTTTCAACATGCGGTGAGATTTCCCCTCTTAATGCGCTTGATTTTCTCATCGGTAGCTTTGATTCCGATATTATAACAATTGATTATAGAGTGCGTGGCTTTACAAGGGATTTGACAGGCAAAAAATGCTTTATTGACCACCCTATTACCTCTATCCAAGATTATGTTAATGCCAAAACCCTTACAAACTACGATGCGATTGATGTCAATGTCTATCAGTCTAATATCTTTCATACAAAAATGCTCATTAAAGAGATCGATCTTCAAAACTATCTTTTTAACACCGATGTGTATGAGCTTCCGCCAAAACAACGCTTAGAAATCACAAACAACCTTCGTAAAGAGATGATAGAGATTTACAGCGGGACAAATGTTTACTGACGGAGGTATTGAAATGCAAAACAAAGCACCAATTTATGAAGCACTATCGGCTCATATCAGCAAACGTATTGTTCCCTTTGACGTACCCGGGCACAAGGGCGGCAGGGGAACGCCTAAACTTACTGAATTTTTGGGACAGGCTTGCATGAAAGCCGATGTAAATTCCCAAAAGCCGCTGGATAATCTCTGTCACCCCATATCCGTTATTCGTGAAGCTGAACAACTTGCGGCACAGGCATTCGGCGCAAGAAACGCGTTTTTTATGCTAGGGGGTACAACCTCCTCAGTGCAAGCTATGATTATGAGCGCTTGCAAGGCAGGTGACAAAATCATTCTGCCGCGTAATGTTCATAGAAGCGTTATCAATGCCCTTGTCATATGCGGGGCTATACCGGTTTATGTTAATCCAGGACTAAATAAACAGCTAGGTATTCCACTAGGTATGTCTGTGTCTGATGTTAAAGCTGCAATTGATGCAAATCCTGAAGCAAAGGCTGTGCTTGTGAACAATCCCACTTATTATGGCATATGCTCTGATTTAAAGAGCATAGTGGATCTGGCACATTCCCGCAATATGCTAGTTTTGGTTGATGAAGCCCACGGCACACATTTTTATTTCGGCGAGAACCTGCCTATCTCTGCAATGGCAGCAGGTGCAGACATTTCAGCTGTGAGTATGCATAAAACAGGGGGGTCTCTGACGCAAAGCTCATTTTTGCTGTGTAGCGGCAAGGCAAATGCCGAATATGTACGGCAGATTATAAATTTGACACAGACCACAAGCGGTTCATATTTACTTTTGTCATCTCTTGACCTTGCGCGAATGAACTTAGCTCTAAATGGCAAAGAAATATTTAAAAAAGCAAGTGAACTTGCCCATTACGCCCGAAATGAAATAAATAAAATCGAAGGTTTCTACGCCTTTGCTCACGAATTAAAAAATCATTATGATGTTTTTGATTTTGACGGCACAAAGTTATCTGTCAATACATTGGAAACTGGGCTTGCTGGGATTGAGATTTATGACATTCTGCGTGACGAATATGGAATACAGATTGAGTTTGGCGATCTTGGAAACTTTTTGGCGATTATTTCAGCAGGTGACCGCGCCTTTGAAATAGAACGGCTTGTTTCCTCTCTTTCTGAAATTAAACGCAGATATGCAAAGGATAAATCCGACATGTTTGACCACGAATACATCAACCCTGAAGTAGTGATGACACCGCAAGAAGCTTTTTACAGCCATAAAAAATCCTTGCCAATTCATCAGTCAATCGGTCATATCTGCGGTGAATTTGTTATGTGTTATCCGCCCGGCATACCGATATTAGCCCCCGGTGAACGCATTACTAAAGAAATTTTAGATTATATTGCCTATTCAAAGTCAAAGGGATGTTCTCTGACAGGCACGGCAGATTTGAGCATAGAAAATATTAATATAGTTAAGTAGGAGAAAATATGGAGCTTTGGTACACAGAACAACATACGGATAATGTACGTTTTTCAATAAAGGTGAATAAGCACCTTTATCACGCACAAAGCGAATTTCAACTGATTGACATCTTTGAGTCAAAGGAATTCGGAAGATTTTTAACACTTGACGGGCTGATGATGGTTACAGAAAAGGACGAATTTATCTATCACGATATGATTGTCCATATTCCTATGGCTGTTAACCCTGCAATTAAAAAGGTGCTTGTAATCGGTGCAGGTGACGGCGGAACAGTCCGTGAACTGACACGTTACTCAGGTGTTGAAAGTATCGATATGGTGGAAATTGATAAAACAGTTGTGGACATTTGTAAAGAATTTCTGCCACAAACATCAAACAAATTAAATGACCCTAGAGTAAATCTGTTTTTCGAGGACGGTTTGAGATTCATCCGCAACAAGGAAAACCAATACGACCTCATCATTGTAGACTCCACCGACCCCTTCGGCCCCGGTGAGGGCTTGTTTACAAAGGAATTTTACGGAAACTGCTTTTGTGCATTAAAAGAGGACGGCATTCTTGTGAATCAGCATGAGACCCCTTACTACCCCTCATATGCGAAATCCATGCAGAGGGCGCACAGGCGTATACGCGAATTCTTCCCTGTTTGCAAGGTGTATCAGGCTCATATTCCAACATATCCGTCGGGGCATTGGCTGTTTGGCTTTGCTTCAAAAAAATATGACCCCATAACTGACTTGGATGAGCAAAAATGGAACAATCTTGGACTCAAAACACAATATTACAACACAGAGCTTCACAAGGGCTGTTTTGCTATTCCAAACTATGTAAAGGAGCTGCTAGAAAGTGCTGATGAATAAAAATATTCATACTTTCATCGGGTGTGACAGCGAATATGAAGAAAGTAAAATTGTGCTTTTTGGCGCACCCTTTGATGGGACAACCTCATACCGCCCCGGCACTCGGTTTGCAAGTTCGGCTATAAGAAACGAAAGTATCGGCATTGAATCTTACAGCCCGTATCAAGAAAAGGATTTACTGGATTGCAAAGTCTTTGACGGTGGAGATTTAGAACTCATTTTTGGGAATACGGAAAAGACTCTGGAAATAATAGAAACCTATTCAGAAAAGCTTCTTGGTGACGGGAAAATCCCCTGTATGCTTGGTGGGGAGCATCTTGTTACCCTTGGTGCTGTTCGGGCCGCACTAAAAAAATACCCTGACCTGCACATCATTCACTTCGATGCTCATTCAGATTTGCGTGACGATTATTTAGGCGAAAAGCTGTCCCATGCAACGGTTATGCGCAGAATATGGGAGCTTGTAGGTGACGAAAAAATATTTCAATTCGGTATCCGGTCAGGCGAACGGTCCGAATTTGAATTTGCAAAATCACATACTGTAATGAAAAAATTTAACTTAAATGGCACTGAAAGCCTGTCTGAGAGGTTAAAAGATAAGCCTGTTTATTTGACAATTGACCTTGATGTGTTAGATAGTTCTGTGTTCCCCGGTACAGGAACGCCAGAAGCCGGCGGAGTCAGATTTACTGAATTATTGCAAGCAATTATGGACTTATCGCCGCTTAATATTGTTGCTTGTGACATAAACGAGCTTTCGCCAATGCTCGACGCAAGCGGTGCATCAACAGCACTAGCCTGTAAGCTGTTAAGAGAACTTATATTATTAATATATTAAACAAAATTTGATTGCTATAGGAGGAGAAAGTATTGGGAAAAGCATTAATTATCGGTTGTGGTGGTGTTGCAAGCGTTACCGTCCACAAATGTTGCCAAAACCCGGAAGTTTTTGAAGAAATCATGATAGCAAGCCGCACTAAATCAAAGTGTGATGCGTTAAAACAAAAACTTGACGGAGGAAAAACCAAAATACATACTGCTGAGGTAGATGCAGATAACGTTGAGGAACTTATTTCACTTATTAACAGCTTTAAGCCTGATGTAGTCATTAATTTGGCTCTGCCCTATCAGGATTTAACCGTTATGGATGCTTGTCTTGCAACCAAGACACACTACATTGATACGGCAAATTATGAGCCGCTTGATACCGCAAAATTTGAATATAAATGGCAGTGGGCTTATCGTGAAAAATTTAAAGAAGCTGGTATTATCGGGCTTTTGGGTAGTGGTTTTGATCCCGGCGTGACAAGCGTGTTTTCTGCCTATGCACAAAAACATTACTTTGACGAAATACATACTATTGACATTTTAGATGCCAATGCTGGTGACCACGGATACCCATTTGCCACAAACTTTAATCCAGAAATTAATATTCGTGAAGTTACGGCCAATGGAAGCTATTGGGAAAACGGACAGTGGGTTGAAACTGAGCCTATGGAGATAAAGAGGGTTTATAACTTTCCAGAAATCGGCGAAAAAGATATGTATTTGCTGCATCATGAAGAATTGGAATCACTGGCTCTTAATATAAAGGGTATTAAACGAATCCGCTTCTTTATGACTTTTGGACAAAGCTACCTAACTCATCTTAAATGCCTTGAAAACGTGGGTATGACCTCCATTGTCCCCATTGAGTTTGAAGGCAAACAGATTGTGCCATTGCAATTTCTCAAAGCCGTATTACCTGACCCGTCTACTCTAGGTCCGCGCACAAAGGGCAAGACAAATATCGGTTGTATTTTTACAGGTATAAAAGATGGTAAGCAAAAAAGCTACTATGTCTATAATGTATGCGATCACGAAGAATGTTATAAAGAAGTGGAATCACAGGCTATATCCTATACCACAGGCGTTCCGGCAATGATTGGAGCAATGCTGATTATGAACGGAACTTGGAGTGGAGCCGGTGTTTACAACATTGAAGAATTTGACCCGGATCCGTTTATGGAAGCACTGAACAAATGGGGGCTTCCTTGGAAGGAAAGTTTTGACCCGAAGTTGGTGGATTAGATGAATTTTGATATAAAAACACCTTGCTATGTAGTAGATGAGGCACTGCTTATGAAAAATTTGCAGTGCCTGCAATCCTTAGCGCAACGTGCTGACTGTAAAATCCTGCTTGCGCAAAAGGCTTTTTCTATGTTCTGCTTTTACCCACTTATCGGACAATACCTTGACGGAACTTGCGCAAGTGGATTATTTGAAGCAAAATTGGGATATGAGGAAATGGGCAAGGAGGTACATGTCTTTAGCGCCGCTTATCGGGAAGATGAATTTGATGAGCTGCTAGGAATTGCCGACCACATTGTCTTTAATTCCTTTTCCCAATGGGAGAAATACCGCGGAAAAGCTATTCAGACAAACAAACAGTTTGGAATCCGTATCAATCCTGAGCTTTCTACCCAGAGTCACGCTATTTATGACCCCTGTGCAAGCGGCTCACGCTTAGGTGTCACTATAGACCAGTTTCGCCCTGATTTGCTTGACGGTATCAGTGGCTTGCATTTTCATACGCTTTGTGAGCAAAATTCTGACGACTTAGTGAAAACCCTTGAAGCCGTTGAGCAGAAATTCGGTAGATATCTTTCTCAAATGGAATGGGTAAACTTTGGCGGCGGACATCATATTACAAGAGCCGATTATGACATAGAAACGCTTGTGAGCTGTATTGTGGATTTCAAGAAAAAGTATAATTTAACGGTATATTTAGAGCCAGGGGAAGCCATTGCTTTAAACACAGGTTACTTAGTTTCAACAGTGCTTGACATTGTGCATAACGGGCTTGACATTGCAATTTTGGACACCTCGGCTGCTTGCCATATGCCAGATGTAATTGAAATGCCCTATCGCCCCAATGCAATCAATACTGACTTTCCGGCCAAAAAGCCACACACATACAGGCTTGCAGGAATGACTTGTCTTTCAGGTGATGTAATTGGTGATTATTCCTTTGACAAACCCCTTGAGATAGGACAGCAGATTATTTTCTGCGATATGGCAATTTATTCTATGGTTAAGAATAATACCTTTAACGGTATCAACTTACCTTCAATTGCCATTAAAGGTTGTGACGGCAACATAAAAGTGGTAAAAGAATTTGGGTATGGTGATTTTAAGCATCGGCTTTCATAAAGGATGTAGACGTTTTCCTTAATTCTTATCAGGCAAAAATAACCAAAGTATACCGTTGTTGTAGCCTTTGTCTATTTCCTCTTTTTTTATTTGGGAACACCTTCTATCAATTTATGTAATTCTATATAAACATGAGATATAGGAGCTTTGCATAAACTATATTTAGTGAGGTGTTGACATGGTTATAACGCCAGATTTAATGGACTTACAGTCAATTGTAAGGGACAATATTCGTTATTTTGAGCTTGTGGCAGAGCCGGTAAGTCAGGAGATTTTACCGGGCCTGTTTATTAACGGATGGGGATATAATGGAGGTATTCCGGGGCCTACCATAAAGGCATATAGCGGAGAAACAGTGAATATTCGGGTAATCAATAATCTGCCGGAGGATACCAGCGTTCACTGGCACGGCTTTGACATTCCCAATGATATGGACGGTGTCCCGGACGTTGAGCCAACACCGAAAATAAAGCCTGGGTACTATTTCGATTATCGTTTTAAGATTACCAATCCACCGGGTACGCATATGTACCACGCTCATATGGATTCGTCAAAGCAGCAGATGATGGGGCTAAGCGGTGCTTTCATTATTTTAGACCGAAATCTCAGAGATAGGGCAAACAAAGATTATTCTTTGATGATGCAGGAGTTCAAGTTAATTGGGCTGAAAAAGAAAGAGGTTATCACCGGTACATACTATTTAGATACAATGACAATGGACTACAATTTCTTTAACATTAACGTAATATGCTTTCCATATACTTCTTCGCTTCCTGTTCGCTATGGGGACAGGGTGCGTATTCGTATGGGTGCCACCATGCACCATGCTCATCCCATGCATATTCATGGACATCAGTTCTATATAACAGCGAGTGACGGAAATTCAATACCACCTAATAATCGTATGAAGAAAAATACTGTTCCTGTTGCTTCTGGTGAGACATACGACATTGAATTTATTGCCAATAATCCGGGCATATGGCCTTTCCATTGCCATATACCCCACCACATGTCAAACAACTTCCAAAAAGAGTTAGGTGGTATGACAACGTTAATTTCATATAGATAATCTAATCCATCACAACTTACGCACTTTGGGGGCATGAAAATTATCAGCACCGTATCGCCCCGAATTTTTGTTCGTGTTTTGGATGCTACGAATAAACCCCTTGGCATAGAGGTTGACTATGACAAGGGGTTTAAATCACATATGGACATAATGAAAATTCTACACTGACCATCTACATCCCAAAGCGTCAATACGAAAAAATTAGGCTTTGTACATTCGTTTCAGGCAAAGTGTTTGCTTTATCTATCTCGTTAAATTCTTGATGTTACATCATTTTTTGTCGCTTGCTTTTAGTTGCTGAGTTGTCAGAACTTCTGCATTTTACTCCATATCTATATAAATTATAGCGGGATCAAGGTTTCGCAGTATGACAAACGGCCGTTTTTCATATTCAACTTTAACGTTTGCAAATGGGTGATCCTCAGCTAACGTTATGATATAATCAGCACTAAACACACCACACTTCCATGTATCAAGACCTAGAACACTACTGAAATAACGGTTTCCTTCTGATATGGGTTGTTTGTCCAGACGCAGGAATCCGCCATTTGATACAGCCCGGCGGTATAACTCACCAGCTTGAACAGGAAACGCTTTCGGCTCCAGATAGGTATCAGTGTACGAGGCAAAATCAAGAGACATAACGACTATGGCTGTCCCATCAAGGGTTTTTAAATAATCATTTGTTGATATTAAAGCATCTACAATATCATTGGAAAACTGCAGACCTTCTTCGCAAAATGCAAGTTCCAAGTAAGACGCTGATTCGTCTAAGAAGTAAGCCTTTGAAAAATCGCTTGTTTTTGCTCGACGTATACTTGTATAGCACATAAAATTGTCATATGAATTCACAATAAATAAAGTGCATAACAGCAAGATGATAACAGGATTCTTAGTCCTTTTTTTAATAATAACGAAAACGTAGTAAATTGTCAGCGCCATCAACAAAAGCTTGAACAGCATAAAAAGCATATTTATTGGAGTTGAGCCTATGTAAACAGTGAATAATTCAACAGGGAGCGTGCTTTTTAATGTGAAATGGTCAAAAAATGTATCCTCTTTCGGTCCATGTGGGATAAAGAATATAAGCGCAATACAAAACACAACAATGATTGCGAGAAAGACCTTTGTAAAACGTTTACTAGGTTTGATCGTGGCTTTAGTAAACAGAAAATCTAGGCATTGTATCATCAAAGGAATAATTAAAGGTGCAACATATCGCATGTGCAATCGCGGAACTAATTCACCTATATCCTCACGTATGGATATGGTGTATGTAATAGCTCCAATCATAATTATCAATGAAAAGAACGAAAACAATAGTATCTTTTTATTTTGTTCATTCATTCCTCTGTAACCGTATAAAGCAAAAAATATAGGAGCTACATAAAAGGATAAAGCAGAGGCCATAAAAAGCACTATAAAGCTGTAAATTAAATAGAAAAACACATCTGGTGACGAAAGGGCTGATAATGATATTTGGCTATATGTATCGGTATCATAAGTATTGCCCATGCCTTGAAACAACGTAAGCTTCATCACAAAAAACGCCCCGAAAAAAGTTACCGACAACACTAGTAGAGAAAGGACATTTTGCATCAGGCACTGTCTGTTTCGGATTCCGTCCACAACCAACAGTAAAATTATTGTAATCAAAAATGCCGCGCCGATTTCTTTTGTTAGATAAACTAAATATGTTATTAATCCAAATATCCCGAAAAAAAACAACCTTTTGGCTTGATTTTGTTCTGCCATTACACAATAAGCGATATAAAACAGCCATACGCAAAGGGGCATGTACAATACTTCACTCAAAAGCGTCGCAGAATATGCCATATCGGGCAGCGTGACCGTTATCAACAGCGAGGTAATCAGGACAATTTTATTTGAAGTCAATTTTTTGGAAAGCAACATCACGGGAAAGACTGAGGACGATATAAGAAGACAGTTTATTACTCTGATTATGTTCACTTGCAAAAGTTGGTCGTTGGTAAACATAAAAGCAGGGGTCAAAAATAGAGAATATAGAATTTTTTGAAATGCCGTAGGCAAATCTCGGACTAAAATTTGCCCTTGTTCAGCTATACTTTTGGCTATATGAAAGAATCTGATTTCGTCAGGGTATGCAATCTGGCTTACTACCGGCCCACTCCAAAAACTGCAAATCAAACGGATAGCAAAGCTTAATATAAATAAAATTATAGTAACAAGCCAAATGTGTTGGCCTGCCCATTTAACAAAAGTTTGGAAGCGGCCTGTTTGCGTGTTCCCGACTTTATTTTTATTATACATGGCGATCCTCCGAAAAATCATTGTGACGCATCATCTGCATCAAATTTAATTTGAACTCAAAATCCTGCCGTGCATTTTTTGTTACCGTATCCAAAATCAGTCCGCAAAAAAAACATAGCAAAGACGCCAACATAACGAAACCGGAGACAATTAACGTTGGAAATCGTGGGACAATGCCTGTATGTAAGTATTCAATAAATATAGGTACGAAAAGAGTTGCAGATAGAACTGCAAGCAACACAGAAAAGAACGAAAAAAACGGCATGGGGCGATAATCTTTAAATAGCTTTAAAATAGTAAGTAGCACCTTAAAGCCGTCAG
>CAYLSP010000025.1:0-11056 GCA_964385935.1 uncultured Defluviitaleaceae bacterium | reverse complement strand
TACGCACGGTAACGTGTTTAGCTGACTCATACTAATAGATCGAGGGCTTACTTTTATTTCTTCCATACTTCCTTCCTCTGTGTTCAGTTTTTAGTGCGTATATTTTGCTTGACTTTTGGAAAGATATATGTTATAGTATAAGAGTTAGTTCATTATTCCTCGATAGCTCAGCGGTAGAGCTACCGGCTGTTAACCGGTAGGTCGTAGGTTCGAATCCTACTCGGGGAGTTATATTTTATAAGAAAGCCATCGAATATATATTCGATGGCTTTCTTATAAATGAAACTATTTATATCATGGGGGATTCTAACAATGATTAGACACATAGTTGCTTGGAACTTTAAAGATGAGTTTTCAGATAGTGAAAATTCCATTAATGCGGAAAAGGTTAAGTATGAATTGGAAAACTTAAAGAACTTGATTTCAGAAATTATAGAGATAAAAGTTAATATCCAACTTTTCACAACGAGTAACAGAAAGGTAATGTTATATAGTTTGTTCAAATCTGAGGAAGATTTGTCAAATTATCAAATTCACCCAGAACATAAAAGGGTTAGCCAATTTGTTGGCTCGATTATGAAAGACCGTGTTTGTCTGGATTTTTACGAATAAGTTAGCTTTGTAACATGCAATTATCTAATGAAAGGATCGTTGTGGATGAGAGTTGCCCTTATACAGATGCCAGTAGGTTTTGACAAAAACAAAAACATATTTAATGCCTGTGACAAAATAAAAAAAGCTGCTGAAAATGGTATAGACATGGCCATATTGCCGGAAATGTTTTGTTGCCCTTACGATAACAGCTATTTTCGCCAGTATGGTGAGGAGCATGGCGGTGAAGCACAAAAGGCTCTTTCTACTTTGGCAAAGGAACTTGGTATTTTTATTGTGGGAGGGTCTATTCCTGAGCTTTCTGAGGGCAAAGTATTTAACACTTCATTTTTCTACAATGCAAGAGGAGAACAGGTTGCGTTTCACAGAAAAGTCCACCTTTTTGATATAAATATAAAAGGAGGGCAGAAATTCTGTGAATCAGATGTTCTTAGTGCTGGAGACAAGATTACAACATTTGAAACTCCTTTTGGGATTATGGGAATTTGCATTTGTTTTGATTTTCGTTTTGAGGAAATTGCGCGAATAATGGCACTGAGGGGTGCAAAGGCAATAATTGTGCCGGGAGCATTTAATATGACTACAGGTCCTGCTCATTGGGAGCTTATGTTTAGGCAAAGAGCCGTTGACAATCAGTTATTTACTCTTGGAATTGCCCCTGCTAGGGATGAAAACAGTTTCTATGTGTCATACGGAAATTCTATAGCCGTAACTCCTTGGGGAGAAGTTATCGCCAGATGCGATGGTAGAGAGTGCGTAAAAATTGTTGATTTAGATTTTTCTATTGTTGAGGAAATCAGAGAACAATTACCAATTCTAAGAGCGCGTCGGACGGATTTATACATATTGGAAGAAAAATGAAATCGCCACCACCCATATACATATAAGGGTGGTGGCGATTTCATTACCTGACATTAATTGTACAGGATTTGCTTATGTTAGCCTTTACGCTAGTTACTGTTATGGTGGCCTTTCCTTCTGATACGCCGGTGACATAACCGCTGCTGGTGACTGTGGCAACACTTGGATCGCTGGAATACCACAAAAGCGACTGGTCAGTAGCGTTTTCAGGATAGACGAAGGCGAATAGAGTAATTTGGTCGCCCACATACATTACATTGTCTTGCACAATAAGCTCTAATTTTGTAACAGGGATTTCCTTTGCCGAAACAGATACGTTACATATTGTGCTTGTGCCGGTTACTGCTGTAGCGATAATGGCGGCGTTGCCTTTACTAAGCCCCGTAACCCTTCCTGAGGAGTCAACAGATGCTATTTCTGGATTTAGGGACTTCCATGTTAACGATTTATCCTGAACATTAGATGGAATAAAGGTCACGCTCGACGATAAACTTACCGTATCGCCCTCAGTAATATTAATTAATGAGTTTTCAAAGCTAACTGATATTATGCTGGGGGGAGTCGGCGTAGGTGTTGGGGTAGGCGTAGCTGTAGGAGTCGGCGTAGGTGTAGGTGTCGCGGTTGGGGTAGCAGTTGGTGTGGGGGTAGATGAAGGTTTTGGAGTAGGCGTTGGTGTCGGAGTAGGTGTTTTTGTTGGAGTAGGAGTTGGCGTTTGTGAGGGCTTATTTGTGGGCTGTCCTTCATTTGCTCCAAGGCTTACAACAAGGGTTATTGTAGAATTTATATCCACAGAAGTCTGAGCTTCAGGCGTATGGGATATAACTTGCCCTTTTTTGAATGAATTATTATACTCATAGTTTACCACCACTAGAAGGGACATTGCTTCAAGTCTTGACTTGGCCGTCGCCTCATCGGAGGCTTTTAAGTCACTGGGGATAATTACTTGCTGAATTCCCTTATTTATTGAGATTTCAATAGTAGAACCGACCTTGACTTTTTCGCCGGGCAGGGCACTTTGATAGACAACTCTGTCTTTGTTTGTTTCTCCTTCAAAGCGGTCTTCGCCCTGAACTACGCTTACTCCTATTTCGGACAGCATGGCCTTTGCTTCGTCAAAGCTAAGCCCCATCAAATCGGGAATATCCACCTCTTCGTCAGATATAACGGCATTTTCTGAACCTAGGGACACTGTTAAAACAATTTTATTGCCCACTGCATAGAAGGTTTCGGGTTCAACAGATTGGCTTATAACAACGTCTTTGGCAAAATCCTCGTTATATTCTTCGACAATTTCCACTACAAATCCAAGTTCTTCAAGCGCGGATTTTGACGCAAATATAAGCTTATTCATTACATCAGGGACAGATGCTTCCTTTGTACCGTAGCTTATTACTACGTCAATGGTGTCGCCCAAAGAAATGGGACGTCCGCTGATTGGCGTTTGGGACATAATTTTATTGATTTCCGTTTTATCAGTATATTCCCCGCCTTTAACGGAAAGGGTGAACCCCGCCTGTGTTACGAGTCCTTCTGCTTCATCGACGGTTTTATTAACAACGCCGGGGGCGTTTAATGGGACGAACCCGTCAACTATGGACTGATTAGTTAAGAGAGCTATCATAACCGATACAATCGCCACGAGAGCAAATGAGGGGATTCCGATTTTGAGCCATAGAGGGAATCGGCCTGTTTCAACTACTGTTTTTGTTGCTTTAATTCTGGCGGCTGAATCGGAAGTCAGCTCGGATTCAAACTGCTCAGCGGATTGGGTTCTTTCCTCTATTTTTACATTAAGAGCGTTTAAAATGGCGTTTTCAGAGCTTTTTGGAAGAGCAATACCCAATTTTGACGGTTCAACAAGCGTATCGTGCATGGCTCGTTCCATGGATTCTTCGGGAGTGATTCCCGTCAGCATTTTGTAAAAAGTTGCACCTACGGCATAAATATCAGACCAAGGACCTTGATTTCCGCGGCTTCTATATTGTTCTTCAGGAGCATAGCCCGGTTTCAGAATAACGGAAAGGCTCTTTGAATGAAGGCTTGTAGCGTATCTGGAAGCGCCAAAGTCAAGGAGCTTTATTTTACCGTCTTTCGTTATAAAGATATTGTCGGGGGAAATGTCCCTGTGGACAATACCAACTTTGTGAACTTCTTTAAGCGTTCTAACAATTGGCAAAATGATGTCATAGGCTTCTTCATAGGGGATTTTTCCGCCGCGCTCTTTCAAAAGCTCTTTAGAGGTTTTCCCGTCCAAAAATTCCATTATGATATAGCCGGTGTTATTCTCCATAAAGCTGTCATAAATATCTACAACGCCGTCAATGTAGTTGAATTTAGCCAGTCTCTTCGCTTCGTCAACAAAGCTTTTTAGACCAAGTGAAAACTGTTCGGCGCTCTCGTTGCCATAGACGGTAAGATGCGTCTGTCCAAGCATTCTTGTTGAAAATTCTCCGGGAAGATATTCCTTTATGGCAACTTTTCTGTTAAGGAAGCTGTCAAAACCCATATATGTTATACCAAAGCCGCCATAGCCCAAAACCTTACCGATTAAGTATTGCTTTCGTATAACTGTTCCGGGTTCGAGATGGTAGGCTTCTTTTGGAGGTGTGCCCTCGACGTAACCGCAATGAGGGCATATGTTCACACTGTCAATATATTGTTCCATACACCCAAGACATAATTTCATTTTAGTACCCCCATTAATATCTGTAATTTTTCAGGTAATCATTGTATGTCTCAAAAGAATCATTAAAATCAGTGCAATTTGTTATAATATTATTGTAAAAATCCTTAGAAAACCTAATGATGTCTAAATCTTCGTCTCCTGCCACGAGTATAACATTATTTTCAGCCAGAGGCTTTAAAAACCCAAGCTCATAATTTGCAGTTATAAATGCGTCAAAGGTTTCTTTATTCAAAGGGATTGCGCAGTCATTCTGGACATGCAAGTAGTTTTGAGAAGAATTCCTCAGCATAAATAGCAAAAATGTCATAGCCGCATTTTTCTGATTTTCTGTTGCGTTTGCGTTTATTACGGCAGACTGGGCGAATGTTCCTGTAACGGCTGTTCCGTCAAAAAGGGGATAGACGGCATAATAACCGGGTAAACAGCTCTGAACTTCACGAAAATCTGAGGTGTCTCCTAAATAATACGGAGATTCGTCCTCAGCAAATATGTCCATTGGAGTCAGGATTCGACCTTCACGGGCTTCATCAAACACAAGCTTTGGAAAAAGAATATCGCTTTGATTAAGGAAGTCGTAACTAAGTTTTTCTTCACCGCTCAGTGTTTTCAATGCAAGTAATATACTTGTATATCCGTTTTTCCCAATCATGTATCCGTCTTTACCTAAAGAATTCATATCGAAGCAATCAGCATCAGCAATTTTAATTAAAGAGGGATTAATGCCTCTTGCAGCAATTGTATTTTCAAAAAGACAGGAGGCAGAGAATCCGAGAGGAAGTCTTGTTGTTTCGGGGTTTTTACTTATGTATTCTTTTAAAAATAAATAATCTTCATTTATAGCCTTGTCATAGAAGGGCTTTATAGGAATTGCAAAACCGTCAGGAAAATCAAAGCGAGAGCTAAAAATTAATTCAGCATCTTTGTAAAGTGAAGGGTCAACATTTTCATTGGCGGCTTCAACCACTTCAAAATTAATAGTTAAGTCCTTAAATTCCTCCATATACTGCTGAGTAAGTTCTGAATATACTTCCGAAAGGTCATAACCCTCGTCATCACTGATGAAAACAACTGTAATTTCATCAGGGGTATATGAGAACATTGGCCGTGACATGAAAAAGCTCATGGCAATCAGACCCACAAAAACAGCGGCGCTTAATGCTGTTATAATAATCCTTCGCCTTATCCGGGATTTAAGCTCTTCTTCCGGGTATTTTACAGCTTTATTTTTAAATAGAGCGTCACGGAAGGCCTCAATAGTTTGAAAACGCAATTCAGGCTTTACAGACAGCGCTTTCATAATAGCCTTATCAAGATTTCCCTTAACCAGCGGGTTAATTGACGAGGCTTTTTTTAATTGGTCGTCCACCTGTCTGTCAACGGATTCCTCCGGCACAACGCCCGTCACAAGCTTATATAACACCGCGCCAAGTCCATATACATCAGTGAAGGGTCCTTGCTTGCTTTTTGAGCGATATTGCTCCGGGGAAGCGTAGCCGGGAGTGATTACGACAGACCTAGTTTCTTCTTTATCTCCTGTGGAGAGCCTTGCCGCCCCAAGATCCAAAAGCTTTACATAACCGTCGTTATTCAAATAAATGTTACTGGGGTGAATGTCTCTGTGAATAACGCCTTTTTGGTGCATTGCAATAAGGGCTTCCATAACAGGATTAGTGATTTCGAGGGCGTTATCAAGGTCAAGCTTTCCGCCGCAGGTGTCCAGATATTCTTTAAGCGTCTGTCCCTCCAGATATTCCATGGCAATATAACCTGTTTCATTTTCCAAAAAGAAGTTATATACATTAACAATGTTCGGATGGTTATCAAATTTCGCCATGGTTCTGGCTTCTTCTAAAAAACGTTCCAGATGGAGACGGTATTGCTCCTTTTTGTCCCCGGAAAACACCACCACCTGTTTTTCGCCGGGGATTCTATTTACAAGTCCGGCGGGATAAAATTCCTTAACCGCGACTACTTTTCCTAAATTAATATCCCAACATTTGTAAGTTACCCCAAAACCGCCGAAACCTATTACGATTCCCACAATATAGCGGTTCTGCAAAACTGTTCGGGGGTGAAGATGATAAGCCTGTTCGGGAAGAGAGTCATCAGCCCATCCGCAAAACGGACAGATGCTGTACTCTCCTTTAATTTTATAACAGCTCATACAGAGTTCTTCAAAAGCCATATATCCACCTCTGGCGCGGGATTACCCGCCATATAATACTAATATTATATGGCGGATAAATTTTTCCGCTTATTTTTATAATTATTCTAAAACGAAGCAATTGTCTCTGTTGCCTAAATATATAACAGTTCCTCTTGAAAGAGGAGTAGGAGTTCCGGCAACAAGCCTTGTGTTATTTTCAAGGAATGTTCCGTTTGATGAGTAATCAATAACGCTATATCTTTGGGTACTTGAATCGAAAATTATTCCGCAATGTCTGCGGCTTATTTTAGAGGCGTTGTTTGTTAAAACAATGTTTGAAACGGAGGAATCACGACCGACAATGATTTCTTCTGCGCCGGCTAAGTTAAATACCTGTCCTGTATACATACCTGTTACGCCGCGGATGCTTCCGAGACCGCCAACTGTTGGTACTGACGCACTTGGTCTAACTTGTTTAGCGGGGTGAGGGGACTGTTTAATCTCGTCAACGACTATTTCAGAGATAACTTTTCCGTCAATGCCCCTGAATCTGAACACATCGGTATAACCAATGAGCATGTTCACTATTCCCACATATGCAAAATAGAAAGGAGTAAAGGCAAGAACCAGCATTGGTTTGATTCCGAATGCTATAAAGAATTTTCTTGTAAATTGGATGTTATAAATAAGAGCCAAAATTAAGTAAGCGACTATGAAAATAACTACGAAAACTATTGATTTAAGTGATATTTTAAGCATAATAAAAGAGATTAAAGATATGTATACCCAGCAGTCTTCAAGGACAAACATTTTCCACCACTGCTCATCTAAAATCTTTAGTCTGTAAATGGTTCTGGCAAAAGGGACGAAGGGCATCCATGTGCCGGTTTTTATTCCAGCTTTTCTGCCTGTATAAAGAAGCTGAAATGCGCCGAAGCAATACCATGTTGCAAGAATGGCAAGCCCCACAAGAAAAGAAATAATGCTCAAAAAGATATAAATAAAGGTTAGTTCTCCGGCTATAGCCGCAATGGGACCAAAAATTGCACTGAATATACTAGAACCCATTGAAGATACAATATTAGAACCTGCAGAAGATAACATATCAGACCCGGCTTGTGTAACCATTTCATTCATTATCTGAGTCATGTCCATAATAAAACCTCCCGATTAATAATTAATTTTCCTGGATTATTTCTGCCCAGTTGAGCTTTTCGCTGCAGCAAGGGAAAAACATAAGTTTTGTGCCGCCAACGGTAATTATGTCATGAATCTTGAGTTTTTGGGGCATTAATATAACTTCATCGTTTAAGTACGCAAGCTCTTTTGATTCTCCGGCTGAGACGAGATAAAGCATGGCTTTCGGCTCGAAAACAACGGTAGCGTGCCGTTCCCTTGAAACTGTGTTATCGTCGGAAAGGCAGACGTCCATAGAACTTGAACGTCCTATAAAATTACGCCCAGATTTAAGCTTAAAAGAGTTTCCGTATGCTGAACCTTCAATGCTGACAAGCCAGCCCACTACCGGTTCTATAGGAACTTTTGTAGAATACAGCGCAACGGTTTTAACCTCATCAGAAATTGGCTTTGCCGGAGGAGGAGTTGGAATTTCCTTTGGCTGATTAAGGGGCTGTGTTAAAGGCACGGTGACATTTGTTTCTTCATAATTATAAACAGGCTGAGTTAGCGCCACGGTTGGATTTGTCTCAACATTGTCCTGATAAGGGGTAGTGAGTGCCACCGTTGCGCTTGTATCAGCATGGGAACTTCCGCCGCAATGGGGACAGGAAGAATATTTATCACTGTCATAAAAGTGGTTATTGGAGCATCGTGTTACTGCCATAATTAGTCCTCCTATTCTTGTTTACTTTCATCCTTATTCCAGTTAAACTCTTTATCACAGCATGGGAAGAACATAAGTTCAGTATTTCCAATGGTTAATACGTCGTTAATTTTAATTGTCTGGGGAACAAGGACAACTTCTCCGTTTAAGTAGCAAAGCTCTTTAGAGTCACCGTTCTGAATAAGATACAAATGATTTTTTGGTTCATAAATAATAATTGCATGGCGGTCTCTTGAAACGGTGTTATCGCCCTCTATTGACACGTCCATTTCTCTGGAGCGCCCGATAAAGTTTCGTCCGCTTTTAAGACGGAAATCCTGCCCTAAAACAGGTCCTTTTATGCAAACGAGCCATCCTACAACGGGGTCTTTCCCCATTTTCTTCTCATAAAAGGCCACGGTATGGGCAGTGTCATCCTGAGAAACAGAGACATGTTCTTTGGAAGCGTTTTGAACGGCCTCCTGCAATGAAGAAGGAACAGAGGGCGCAATTGTCAGCTTCGCCGTGGGTTTATCTTCAAAAGCGTTGGTCAAAGCAACTGTTTTGTCCGCCTGAGGTGCGGCCCCTTGGGGCGAGCAGTGGGGACAAGCGCCATATCTATCCGCATCATAGAAGTGTCCGTTATTGCATCTTACGGTGTTCATATGGTCCAACTCTCCTTTTATTTTATTTTATATATAAAGCTGTGGCTTTATTTTTTATGATATTTAATTAATATAACTGAGGTGTTATCCTGATGTTCTCGGCCTTTGCCTATTGCGGAATCAACCAAAGCTTCGGCGGCTTTGTTAAGATCATTTTCATACAACCTGATTATTCCGAGAATTTCTTCATCAGACAGGGTTTTAAACAATCCGTCACTTGAAAGGAGAACTATGTCTTCGTCAACCAGTTTAAATGGGTTTTTGTTAATGTCAATCAGGTCGATTCCACCCATTCCCATATAGCTTATTAGAGCTTCCCGCTGTGGGTTTGAAAGGGCTGCTTCTTCTGTTATTTCACCGCGCTTCACTTTCTCGGCCAGCGTGAACATATAATTATGGTCTCTGGTTACTTGAAGCATTTCGTCTCCTCTTAAAATGTATATTCGGCTGTCGCCTACAGAAGCCCAATAGAGGTGAGAATTAATAACGATTACGGAAACAAGGGTTGTTCCCATGCCGCCTTTTACACCAAGTTCTTCGGACAGGTTATAAACGGCTCTGTCAATTTTTTTCATTTCATCTGTAAGATAGGAAGGCATATTTTCGATTGTCCCTGCCTCTAACAAATGCTGGTTAAAAAGCTCAACAGCAAGGGCACTGGCCTGTTCGCCGCCGCTCATTCCGCCCATTCCGTCGCATAAAACGCCCATGGCAAAAATTTCTTCGTATTTCATGCCCTGAGAAGTTCCGGTGACGTAAAGGGAATCCTGTTGGTTCTCTCTTTTACCGATGTGGGCTGAATGAGCCGTTTCAAGCTTATGGTCATAGTGCTCGTTTTTATCTGGAGAAGATGGTTTATGCTCCATAACGGTGTGCTCCAAATCACTGAGCCTTTTTGGACTGGCACTGAATGAACGCGCCGCCGCGGGTTTTGGGGCAGGGCGTTTTCTTGTTGGCTCAGGTTCTTTAATTCTTTCACTATCAATACTCATTCTGTCACTTCTATCCGAACGTTTTGCTTTTAGTTCAGAAGTTCCTGCCTTAGCGGAACGTCTCATTGCCCGCTCTCTAATCATTTTTCTGTTGAAATATTCCCGGTAAACATTAATAGCCAAAAGTCCGGCCACAAATAGGATAAGAACAGCGCCTATGATAATTATCAAAATCTGAACTAGACCCAGACCGCCTTTTTTGTCGACGTCTTCACCTGTCTGATTTTCAGGGGAAGTGGAGGCAGATGGAGTTTGTGACGGGGCAGCGGCAGATGCAGAAGGCTTGGGGCTATTTATTTGTGTCGGTGATGGAGCGGGAGCGGAAGCTATTTCGGAGGGAACTTCTGTCTCGGATGGTGTAGGCGAATTGTTTTCTAATTCAGAAGGGCTTGCAGTTGGAGTAGAGGATGGCGTTTGGCTAGGTGTTGGCTTTGGAGTAGGCGAGGGCGTTGGTGTAGCCGCGTTTTTTGCGTCGTTAAGGGCGGCTTCGGCATTTTTAAGTGCTGTTTCCGCTGTCCCCAGATTTTCTATTTCTGTATTCCTAAGCCCCTGATATTCCATGATGTCACTGTTGGCAGCATCTATCATTTCTTCATCAGTTAAGCTGGCGGCCAAAGCCTTTTTTGCGGCAATACCCTGATCCAAATCTTGTATTTTAGATTGAATTGCTTCATAAGCGGCTTTTGCGTCATCATATGTTTTTTGAAGAGCAGCAAGGTTCTCATCAGCAAACACTGCTCTAGGCGCGGTAAACGAAACTGAAAGAACAAACACAAATGCTAAAAATAATTTTAATAACTTAAATTTTCTATTGTTTTTTATCATCACATATCCAACCCTATCTTAAATTTATAGTCCTCGTTTGACAGAAAAAGCTCGTCGCCTGGGGAGAAGACATAAACGGAGTCCTTTGTGAGCTTTTCGCCTGCGGCATTAAACATTCCGTTGGTTGAGATGTCTTTTACAAGAAAAATTCCCTTTTTGTCATCATATCTGATAATGCAGTGCTGTCGGCTTATATTCATGTCTTCTATTACTATGTTGCAGGAGGTTGAGTTCCTTCCTATGCATATGTCAATATTTTTAGGAATTACCCATTTGCTTCCCGCGAATTTCCCCCTTAAAATCTGGATATAAGGTATGGATTCCATTATAATGGGGGTGTTTGCCACATGGGGTGGTGCATTATAAATTGGAGCTGGGTTCTGATTTTGCGCCGGAATTTCAGACGGTTTTTCAAGAAAGTTTTTTTTATGTATCACAGAAAAATTC
>CAYLSP010000024.1:0-11413 GCA_964385935.1 uncultured Defluviitaleaceae bacterium | reverse complement strand
AAGGTAAATGGGAAAAATGTATTTGTAGAACAAGATATGGTGGTTAATATACTTAACGAAAGAAAGGCTGAGATGGAACAACTGTTGTCTTCGAATATTAATCTAAGGAATACAGAGTCTTTGATTGATAAGTACGCTGATATGGAGAGGATTGCATATTTCGTAAATAATATAAGCGATTCCACAAAATGTCTTGACCCAGCACATGCTACTGCCGTTTTCCCAACACAGCAAGACAGGGACGCTTTTGGAGACAAAATGGGCTTTATCTCTGCCGCAAGGGCGTTTACAAGATTTTCTCTGTTAACTGCAGCAGGTATAGTAGATTCAAAGGATGCTCAGGATCCACTAGTCCAACAAATATACTTTAAAAAGGAATACGAGAACCTTACAAATTTAGGAATGACTCCTTATGAGGATCTTCAAAAGATTTTCAATGGAAGTACAACCCCATTGCTAGGCTCAACAACTTTTCAGGAGTATAAAGATACCAGAGATTTAAAAGCAGTCGTTTCTCTAGGGGTAAGTTTTTCACTAAGACAGCAACCTGCACCTCAGCCACAACAGCTCGCTCCTCATACTCAACAGAATTCAGTTCAAATAAACTTGAACCAATTAAATCCAAACGCCCCCGTTGTCGGCACGGTTACTCAGCAACAGCAACAACAACCTCAATCAGAATTAGCAGCACCACGCAGATAATAAAACTCTGATTAATATTGAAACTAATTTTTAAGCAGGCTGTACTCAATAAAATGTTGGGTACAGCTTTTTATAATTTTGTGTTAATTGGAAATTTTCGTCTAAGCCTTTACAAAGATTTGAAATGCATGTATATTATATTTACTACGCATTTAGCAAAGAAATTATGGAGGTAAAGCTATGTATAAGAAAGTTTCGACCGCGTTAAACTTCGTTGACAGAGAAAAAGAAGTGTTGGCATTTTGGGATGAAAATTCAATATTTCAGAAAAGTATAGATTTGCGGGAAGGCGCTCCTGTGTTTACATTTTATGACGGGCCTCCCACAGCCAATGGTATGCCCCATATCGGACACGTTTTAACCCGTGCCGTTAAAGATATTATTCCGCGTTATAAGACTATGAAGGGTTATAAAGTTCTTAGAAAAGCCGGATGGGATACCCACGGTCTTCCTGTTGAGCTTGAAGTTGAAAAACAGCTCGGCATAAACGGTAAGCCTGAAATTGAAAAGTACGGCATTGAGCCGTTTATTAAGAAATGCAAAGAAAGCGTCTGGAAATATGAGAAAGAATGGAAGGTTATGAGCAAGCGGGTTGGCTTTTGGGCCGATATGGAAAACCCATATGTAACCTATCATAACTCCTATATCGAATCTGTCTGGTGGGCGATTAAAAACATTTTTGACAAGGGCTTAATTTATAAGGGACATAAAGTTGTTCCCTATTGTCCCAGATGCGGAACAGCTCTTTCAACTCATGAGGTTGCTCAGGGCTATAAAGATGTTAAAGAAAAATCTATTTTTGTACGCTTTAAGGTTTCTGGCACAGAAAATGATTATTTCATGGCATGGACTACTACTCCATGGACTTTGCCGTCAAACGTTGCGCTGACTGTTAACGCTAAAGAAGAATATGCTAGAGTTGAATACAAAGGTGATTATTATTATGTTGCAAAAGCTCTGGCTGAATCAGTGTTCAAAGCCGATTACACAATTTTGGAGACTAAAAAGGGCGCTGAGTTAGAGGGCATGAGCTATGAACCTCTCTTTGACTATGTAAAGACGGATAAAAAAGGTTTTTATATTGTTTGCGACGATTACGTTACTTTAACGGACGGCTCAGGTATTGTTCATACTGCTCCCGCTTTTGGTGAAGACGACTCGAGAGTTGGACGCAAATATGACCTTCCCTTTGTCCAACTTGTTGACGGGCAGGGACAGTTTGTTGAGGCAGTTACAGACTTTGCCGGAATGTTTGTTAAAGACGCTGATCCTCATATTATTAAGAAGCTTAAAGAAGACGGAAAGCTTTTTCATGCTCTTGATTATGAACATTCCTATCCCTTCTGCTGGAGATGCGACACGCCTCTTTTATACTATGCAAGAAGCGCTTGGTTCATAAAAATGACAGAGGTAAAGGAAAGACTTCTTGCAAATAACGACACTATTAATTGGATTCCTGATAACGTTAAACACGGTCGTTTCGGGAAATGGCTTGAAAATGATCTGGACTGGGGACTTAGCCGCGAGCGTTATTGGGGAACGCCACTGCCTATTTGGGAATGTGAATGTGGTCATCTTCATGCAATCGGTAGCGTGGAGGAATTAAGAAATCTCGGAGGAGACGATGTTCCCGCTGATATTGAGCTTCATAAGCCCTATATTGATAAAGTTACAATAGATTGTCCAAAATGCGGGAAAAAGATGTCGAGAGTTGAAGAGGTTATTGATTGCTGGTTTGATTCGGGCGCAATGCCTTTTGCACAGTGGCATTACCCCTTTGAAAACAAGGAAATTTTTGAACAAAACTTCCCCGCAAACTTTATTTCTGAGGCTGTTGACCAAACGAGAGGTTGGTTCTATACCCTTCACGCAATTTCCTGTCTTTTATTCGACAAAGCGGCCTATGAAAACGTTATTGTATTAGGCCATGTTCAGGACAAAGAAGGGCAGAAAATGTCAAAACATAAGGGCAACGTGGTTAACCCTGACGAATTTTTAAGTAAACAGGGCGCAGATGCGGTTAGATGGTTCTTCTACTCAAACGGCGCGCCGTGGCTTCCAAGCAGATTCTCAGAGGATGCGGTTAACGAAGGACAAAGAAAGTTCATGGGAACCTTCTGGAATACTTATGCCTTCTATGTGCTTTATGCTGAAATAGACCAGTTTAATCCCCGCGATTATAAGCTTGACTATGACAGCCTTGCGCCTATGGACAGATGGATTTTATCAAAGCTCAACTCCCTTATAAAGTTTGTTGATAAGGGTCTTGAAGACTATAAAATAACTGAAACATCAAGAGAAATAAACGACTTTGTGGATGAACTCAGCAACTGGTATGTGCGCAGAAGCCGCGAACGTTTTTGGGTTTCAGGAATGCCACAGGATAAAGTGAACGCCTATATGACGCTGTATACAGTTCTTGTGAACATGACTAGGGTTATTGCGCCATTTGTTCCGTTTATGGCTGAGGCTGTTTATCAGAATCTTGTTGTAGGTCTTGATAATAATGCAGTGGAAAGCGTACATCTTTGCGATTTCCCGGCGTTTGACGAAAGTCTTATTGATCGTGAGCTTGAAAAGAATATGGATTTGGCGCTTAATATTGTGGCGGCAGGAAGAGCGGCAAGAAACACGTCAAATATTAAGAACCGCCAGCCAATCGGCCTCATGTACGTTAATTCGGAGGAAACTCTTCCACCGTTATTTAACAGCATAGTCCTTGAAGAACTTAATGTTAAAAAGCTTGAATACACTAACAGTCTGGACAATTTTACTTCATACAGCTTTAAGCCCCAGCTTAAAACTTTAGGCAAAAAATACGGAAAGCTTGTTCCGGCTATTGGGAAAATGCTTTCTGAGCAAGACGGAAATGCATTAATGAAAACCCTTAATGAAGGTGAGTTTAAAACAGAGATAGACGGCGAGGAAGTAGTTCTTTCTATCGACGATGTTCTTATAGAAGTTATCAGAAAGGACAATTTCGTTTCAGAAAGCGGGAAGGGCGTTGTGGTGGTTCTTGATACTACCTTAACTCCTGAGCTTATTGAGGAAGGTTTTGTCCGCGAATTAATCAGCAAAATCCAGACCATGCGTAAGGAAGCGGACTTTGAAGTTCTCGATAAAATTCAGCTTTCCATTAACACAACAAAAACTCTGGAAGGCGTTATTGAAAGAAATATTGAAAGCATTAAAGCAGACGTTCTTGCCAATGAAGTGTTAGAAGCTATTGAAGGCGGCTATAGCAAATCATGGAATATTAATGGCGAAGAAACTGAAATCACAGTTAAAAAAATCTGAGAATAATTTAGCCCCCGTTTTGAATTAACAAAACGGGGGCTAATTGTATTTATTCTAAATCAACTTCTCATAGGCAATTTTTACGCTATTGTCAAAATTTATGGTTCCGCAGTATTGGAACCCGTTTTTTTGCAGAATGTGCTTCATAATTTCGTTATCGCTGTCCGTATCAACTTTAAAGCTGTGAATCCCTTTTTCAAGACTCAGTTTTTCAACAAGCTGAAAAACCTGAGTTGCAAGCCCTTTTCCTTTTACGTTGTTGTCCAGAGCCATGCGGTGTACTACAACGTAGGGCTGGATACTAAGCCAACTACCTTCCAAAGTGTCATATGCAGGCTCTCCCCTAAAGTCAACGCAAAGATAGCCTATGATTTCACCCTCATCTATACAAACATAACCTGTTTGGTCGTTTATATCTTTTTCAATACAAGCTTCATTAGGATAACCTTGCTGCCACTGGTCTACACCCTTGCTCTTTAAAAAAGCCTTGGCTTGATTGATTAGTTCCATTATTCTAGGTATGTTGTGTTGCTCTGCAAATGCTAATTCCATAAAAATGCCTCCTTATAAATCATCTATGTGATATAACATACTAATTACTCAATATATTGTATTATTAGTTTACGTCACATCTATGCAATTGTCAACATTATATTGGATTAAAGTACAATATATAGGAATTTTTGAGAGCTACCTTTTATAAATGAGCCTTAGTAACCTCGGACTCTTAATTGATACCGCCTTTTTTGGGCAGAGTTCCTGACAGCAAAAGCATCTTATACATCCGCGCAAATTAACTTTAGGCTTGTTGTGGGTCATTTCTATCACTTTTGCCGGACAATTATCGCGACAAGCCCCGCAACCCACACATTCAGATATGTCGAAAACTGGACGTTGCTGAATTAGATTACTCAGTATTTTAGGGGCGTTAAATGAGAGAGATTTAGCTGTTGTGGGAATCAGGAAGTCAGAAATAAAGAAATCTTCTATTTTATCGCCTATGATTTCCACATCGTCTAGCCCATTTGACGCTATGCCCCGTTTTATAGATTGAGTGATAGTAGGGACTTTTTTGAAATCCAGATTTATTATTGAACAGGCCACTTTATCGAGATGATAGGGGCTGTCGCAGGCAATCACCGCCCCGATATGCCTTGGTGTGCCAGAAGAAGGTCCTGCGCCCTCCATGCCATCAACAGCGTCCATAAAAGAAAGAACTGGGTTTGCGCAGAGGCATATGTCTATAAGCGCGTTTGCAAAATCGTCATATGCAGGCATGTTGACATGATATTCAGCCTTTATAAGTCCTGGAACTGTCCCGAACATGTTTTTTACGGCCCCTGTAAAGGTCATCATTCCATGAGTTTTCAGCTTACTGACGGAAATAACCTTATCAACGTCATTCAGCATGTCCGTCAAAACCAGCTTTTTTAAAAGAAGGCCGTCAGGATTGGCTTTTTGGGCTTGTCCTGTGTTAAAATTAAGCTTGCAGCCAATTTCTTCCGCAACTGCCGCCATTCCTGTGGCTTTATAAATCCCTCTAAGCATTGTGTCATTAAAAGGCCCTCCCGGACTGTCTCCTATTATGACTTCACATCCATGGTCAATGAGAATCTTAGCCAGTGCCTTAACAAAAACCGGGTGGGTTGTTGTGGCCTCCTCCGGCCGCTTTTTCATAAGCATATTCACTTTCAGAAGGACTTTTTCCCCTGAACTTATATACTTGTCCAATCCGCCCATATTTTCACAGCTTTGTTTTAACGCGCTGAATACCTTTTCAAAATCATAGTTTTCACAGCCGATAAGAGATACTTTGTGAGTAATCATTTTATTCATCCTTTGTCTAAATATGTAATCCCGGCGCAAAAAAATATGCGCCGGGTCATAAAACATATATAAAAATACAAAATTTCGGATAAGGAGAAATTCTTTTGTATTTTGAATCCAGAGTTCGATTTCTTATGAAATTAAATAGCGCTATGAGTGAAGCAAGCTATACGGTCGATCGGAATTTCTGTGATAGAGCCGAGCCAGTTTCCGCCGCTCCAGTTGCCCCAGCCGCCGCCGCAACCGCAACCGCAGCTGCTGCCCCAACCGTTGAGGCCAGTGCCGAAACCAACACCGAAACCAACGCCGCTGCCGAAGCCAATGCCGTTGCCGAAACCACAGCTGTTTCCATAGCCCCAACCGCAGGTGTTTCCAATTGGGCAAGCCGGAGGTGCGCCAATATCTGTAATAAGCTTGATTGTGCATTCGCCTACGCAAGCAAGTACGCCTGTGAAGCCTGCCCCTGAAATACCACCACTAGTTGTAAAAATCGTAACTGTACGGCCAATGTATCTGCAAAGACTTTCAGTTAAAAGACCTGGTACCATTTAAAAACCTCCCTTCTTTTTTAACGGAATCAATCCGTTATGGTACATACTATGAAAGGAGGTTAAAATGTGTTACAGGCTTATGCTGTCTTATATTTTTAGATCACAAAAAAATTCTGGTTCTTTTGAGTCTGTAATTCCTGGCTCTTTGTCAATTATCGTAAATGGTTCGTCTACTCTTTTATAGGAGACTGCGCACAGACTTAGATTTTTACTACTTAACAAGTCGGATAAGTTTGAGAGCGCTCCTCTAATTAAATCTTCTACCCAGTCCTCTGAAACCCTGAATTGACAGGTCAGTTGATTTTCCGCTTTATGTAGGTATACCTCTAAATGCTTCAACCTTGCTAAATCAAGAGAAATCAGGGCGCTTTGGGCGTTCTTTTTAGCCTTTTTATTGGAAAAGACAAAAATTTCAGCATTAGTTTTTTCGTTGTTAATCAGAATAGGTATTTGGACATAAACGCTGTTTTTAATTTGGGTCATGAATTCTATGTTGTCCGAAACATTTTTTATCGTCTGCATGAGTTTTTCAGGATTCGCGTTAGATTTTGTTATCATATCTTTCGCCTGCTCTACGGCTTCTTTAAGGGAAGAAAGGGTTTTACCGATTTCTTCTTTCCCTCCATTTGCAATATCAAGGGCAAATTTTTTCATGACCTTTCCTTTAACAGGCTGGGATTCGGTTTCTTTTCCTGTCTCAACATGCTGCCTTATTTCTGGTTCAAATTCTTTTTTTTGAGTTTTATCCCCCAAAATGTCTGACGTAACATTTTCTTTTATAGTATTCTTAATTTCTTTCAAAATTTCCTCTTTGACCTTACCTTCTATGGGAAGCTTATCAAGGAATTCAATTATTTCTGGCTCTGTAAGATTTTGTATTTCCTTACCTAATGCTTCGGCAATTTTAGAAGTTACATCTTTTAAAAGGGCAGGCAAGTCGTTATTGTTTTTTGTTTCTAAGGCTTTCGTGATGTTCTGTAAAGCTTCCGTAATCATGTCGCTTTTAATAATGGGATTTTCACCTTTTGGGATGTTTTCCATTGGTTTTTGTGTCGCTGTTTCGGGGGTTATGTCCGATAAGGGCTTTAAGTCGGGAGGATTTTGTAGAGTCTTATCCATTGATTGAGGAGTTTTAGTTAAAATTTCCGGCTGAAAAATTTCACGCAAGGAATTTTTCAGTTCACCCTCCGGCAAGGCTTCAATTTCTTTGAAAACAGCTTCTAACTGGTTCAGGATTTTTATATTATTTTTTGAATAGTTGTCAACGGCTTCGGCGTTTTTGGGGCTCATTCGGATTTCTGTTTCCATGAAAAATAGAGCCTTTTCAATGCTTTGTCCCGCCAGTTTAAAGGCTTGGTTCATTTTCATGAGATTTTCTTTATCGGCAGGAAAGCCGGATGAAAGCATGGCTTGAAGCATTTTCAAGTTAGTATCAGTGGGCTTTAATCCCGCAGAAATCAGAACCTGAGACAATCTATCCATGTTTAACAATGCGGGAGGGATTTCAATGCCGCTATCGGTCTTTACAGCCGGGGATGGAGTGTCCGTAGTTATTTTCGGAGTTTCTGAATCAACTTTTACTTCCGGTTGACTAACTGGTTGGCTGGTATCCACTGGGAATCTTATGTCTGAAGATATTTCCATAACATCACCTATTCTTAGTTATATAAAAGCCTTTATTTTCAACATCCTCGAACAAATCCAGATTCATGACAGGCAGAAGCTGAGCCGCGTCATAGTATTCTGTAAAATCAAAGGAATGGATTTGGCCGAAAACTTTCCGCTTTTGCTGTGCAGTGAAATCAAAATCCACTGAATTTTTCGCTATATAATACTTGTCCTCTGATTTTATGGCTTTGAATGGAGATTTTATTATTTGTGACACTTCTACCCCATTTTTATCAGCGACTATTTCCTTTAAGAAATAGCTCGTATTCAAAGCGTTTTTATAAGCACTTATAATTGTGTCGTCCTCGGTTAATAGATAATTATTACCTTTTTTAGAATCACTGTCAACGTTATTTATGTCAAGATATAAGACGGATTTTATTCTCGGATAACAATTTTCCAGCTTTTTATAAAGCTCAGAAATTGTCTTTGATGCCTTTTCAGTATAATAGACGTTGTCAAGAGTTGAGTAGTGGCTAATGGCCACTGTTAAAAAAATGGGCTTGGTTTTTTGGTAGAGATAGTACATATGGTCTATTTTTTCATATATATCGTCATAAACGGATTCTTCGTCCTCTGAGTTTTTAATATCAGACAAAACGCTTATTCCAACCCAGTCTACGTAACTATCTCCGGGAAAAAAGGAGTTTTTGTTCTGTATGTCATAATGTGGAATACTCCAGACAATGGCTGCGTTATCCGCCAATTCGGAAAAATATTCATAAGCCTTTCTGAAAAATTCTATATAGCCGTTTACATCAAAATTAGAGCTTTGGGTAATTGGATAAAACACAACGATTATCGGGATTTTAATGCTTCCAATTGCGCCAGCAGTCTTTATCATCTTAATTTCGTCAAAGGGATTGCCTTCCTCCGGCGGTTCAATAATTAACACAGGAGTTTTCATGTTTTTCAGACATTCATAAACAAAGGAATATGGATATTCCTCGCCGATTCGTATGGAATGAGCGTAAAAAGCGTTTGATACTTCCGTGAATTTTTCAAATTCCTCTATATTTCCGTCAAACATTATGTCCTCTTTAATATACGCGCCGGTGTAACAGCCTTTTTCAGGCTCGTATTTTGAAAGACGTATTCCCTCAGTTTCTATATACAGGTCATAAAAATCAGTTTCAGGCTCTTTTGGCAAAGCCATGTATTCAGCTGGTTCTTTTGCATTGGCAGCCAAGGCTTCCGGGATTGTTGAGGGAGTTTCTTCTAAAGGGAAAAAACCCGGAAAATAGTCGCAAGAAGCCAATATAAGCGGCAATAAAATAAGCGCCGAAAGAACAGTAGATTTTCTCAACTAAACCTCTCCTTCATCCCCCCTTTTATTATTCAAATAGTTATTTATTCCGTACAAATAGTTTATGTAGCCGTTGTTGCCAGATATCATCAAGTTACGGTCAAAGGCCGAATATGGAATTGACTTTCTGCCGCCTATAAGGGATTTTTCATAGAAACTTTTCAGTGTCTTAAAGGGCAAGTAAAATATCTCACTATACACCTTAAAATTCACCAACAGAAACGCAATTCCCTCCTGCTTTTCAAAGTCCTCCATAAATTGTATTTGGTGTTCATGGATGTTTTGCAGCGGCAGGGATTTCAGCGTAGTTTCCTTTGCGTCAAAGCATACGGGTATGCCCTGAACCGCGCCGATATAGTCAACGGTACTTTTTTGCTCAAAATAGGCAGAGGTTATTGTCCTCGTTTCGTTATCCAATTTAAGCGGAGTAATGGGCGTGGGGATTTTTTGGATCAGAGCCAACCCCTTTTTTCTATAAGCCTCATTTGTTATATTTATTAGCTCCTCGAAGGTGCTTCCTCTTAATCCCCGGCTGTTCCAGTGAGACATTCTAAACTCCCCTTAAAATATAACCAGAATTGGCGTTTTTATACATTTCTCTTTATGATAGCGTTACCCCGCCAATAAATCCCCGTATCCTTGAATTTCTCTCTGAACTCTCTGTTAGACAGGCTCAGAATATAATCTCTGTCATAATAGCAACAGGAATTGTCATGCGTCGGCAGTTTGTCATTATAGGGACATAGAAGCTGGCATATGTCACAGCCGTAAATATAGCCATTCAAGGTTTTTTTATCAAAGACTTCCTCAGTTTTTGATTGTGTTAGAGATGAAACACATTTGACGTAATCGAAGCCCGATTCGGAAAGAGCGCCGTTTATACAGCCGTCTATGCATTTTTTGCAGCTCCCGCAAATATTTTCGCCAATATTTGATTTTGTGTGCTCAATTAATTTATCGGTTATTATATAGCCAATGTTAAAAAGAGAACCGTATGTTTCGTTAATCACACAGCCGTTTTTGCCATAATACCCAATACCCGACATAACGGCAAGCTCTCGTTCAATAAGTGGTCCTGTATCTGCCGATAAAAAAGATTCAAAATCAAACTCTTTTTTTAAGTATTCATCAAGAGACTTTAAAACTTCCATTACCTGGGTGTGATAATCTATTTCAGCCGCATTCATGGAAATTTTGACTTTTCCGGCTATATTCACTGCGGTGTCCATTTTTTTATACGGCACACCAATAACTATAATTGATTTTGCGTTAGGCAGAGTTTTCAACGGGTCAAGTCTATAATCGTTTTCAAATGCGACAAAGGGCGTCTTCACGTTAAGAAGCGCCCCTTTAAGCTCTTGCCGCATTTTAACACCGCAAACGCCGTATAGTATATTGTTTTTTTCAGAAAATTCTTTAATTAGTTCAATCATTTTACAAAGTTTTTGTTGGCCTCTTCATAGGCTTGAATTGTCCCTACGTCGTAACAGTCTCCGTCCATAATAAAGGTCTTGACTTTTTTGATTTTATAAAGCCATTGAAGGAAATAGCCCGGTGCATCTGGTTTGTTGCCTTCATCTAAATACTTTTTAAACAGGCGAATTGTGTCTCTTTTATAAAAATAAGTGGCATAGACAGCTAAATTCGACTGGGGATTTTGGGGTTTTTCCACTAAATCAATTAAGGTATTTTCACTGTCGATTTTTGCAACAGCAAAGGATTTTAAAAGCTCAATATCCTCAATTTCTTTAGCCACAACACAATCTGAGTCTTCTTTTTTAAAATAATTATAGACGTCAATAAGCCTGTAAGTAAATAAATTGTCACTTGCAATAACGCAAATGTCTTCGTCAATGCCGAGTTTATTTATTGTGAAATAAATATCGCCTATTGCGCCAAGCCTTGTTTCTTCTGTTTCTGTCCCGTCATCTAAGACGGTTATTTTTATTTTGCTGTCTGAATTTTTTGACCAGTTCAGGAAATTCTGATAGAATTTATGATTTGAAATGACAATGATTTCATCAACTACGTTAATTGTACAAAATTCGTCAACAATGTAATC
>CAYLSP010000023.1:0-11420 GCA_964385935.1 uncultured Defluviitaleaceae bacterium | reverse complement strand
TGCTTTTCCTGCTTTCGGCTTTGAATTTTTTTATGTAGAGACAGAAAAGATTGAAATTACAAAAGGCGCTACATATGAATCTAGAAAATTTGTTACAGACGCGGGACTTCTTGACGTTTACGCTTTGAGGATTCCCATTGATGATGAATACATATCTCTAACCCCCTTACATTCAAAAACGGATTTTGGTCTTAAAGAAACCACGAGCAAAATAATAAATGACAATTATGCGCTTGCCGGAATAAACGGAGACTTTTTCGGAATGAGCGGTACATATTCAACAACTTTGGGGCTACAAGTTTCAAACGGAAAGGTTGTTAGCCAAACAGCCGGACAAAACGCTCAAAAACGCGACAGCGCAACATTTTTTATCGACAATGAAAATTCTCCATTCATTACGTTTTTCACCTGCAAGGTTCAATTCCTTAATAACGGAGTGAGAAACCTTGATGCTTTCGCAATAAACCGGGTTAATGACATAACATATCCCGCTGTTATAACCCGCGTTGCCATGGCAAATACAAAAACCGTGGACGAGCGTTTTCCGAATACATATAAAATAGTTTGCGATACTGAAAAGATAACTTACATTTCTCAAAAAGGCGAAACCGTTGATGTTCCCGAAAACGGCTATGTAGTTGTTGTAAATGAAGAAACATATAATTATAAGCAAAATACTCTTGCAGTGGGTCAAACTGCAACTCTTATGGTAGAAAATTCCGTTGATTTGAGTAAAATAAAATCAGCTATATCGGGTGCGGGAAAAATAATTGAAAACGGAGTTGTCGTGGAAGACGGCGCTGTGGCATCAGGCAGGCAACCAAGAACCGCCGTTGGAATCAGCGGGGACGGAAAGACAATTATTCTTGTGGCTGTTGACGGAAGAACCCATTCAAAAGGCGCAACCCATCAGGAAATGGGTCAGATTATGCAGTATATGGGTGCTTATCAAGCTATGCATTTAGACGGCGGCGGCTCAACAACAATGGCAGTTAAAAAACCTGGCGATGACTGGGCCTTCGTCGTGAACCTTCCGTCGGACGGAAGCCAGAGAAAGGTTATGAATGTGCTTGGAGTAGTTAATAAAGCCCCTGTGTCAGAAGTTGTTAAAATCGTTTTAAAACCATCTTCAAATTCTATATTAACAACCGGCTCAACATCCCTGTCTGTATACGGTCTCGACATCTATAACCACAAAATAACCATTGATAATTCCCTCGTAAAATTTGAGCTTCAAAGCGGCGGAGGCGCAGTGTTTGACGGCGACTTTTATCCAAACGCAAAGAGCGACGCTGTTATTTCTGCCGATTTTAACGGATTGAAAGCCACTTGCAAAATCAAAGTCAACGATTTGGCACAAATTAATCCTTCAACAAAATCCCTTTACATAACCCAAGGCGAAAAAGCAGAACTCTCATTTTCGGGACTTACCACCGCCGGAACTAGCGTGTCTATTAATGAAGACACTCTGTTCTTTCAGGTTGTTCCCGAAGATTTAGGTTTTATGGAAGGAAATGTTTATAATTCTTCTAAAAGCGGGCAAGGATATATAAAGGCTTCATCAGGGAACGTAAGCGTCTATATCCCAGTTTATTCGTCACTTTTAGAAAAGGTTATATAGCCAATCGGCGAAAATAATAAGGTATGCTATACAGTATATCCCGAAGCTGTTAATGGTTCAGCGGTTTTTTCAATTGAGCAGACCTCTTACAAAAACGGCTCTGTGAAACTCTCCTATGAATTTAATAAATCGGAACAAACTCAGGCGTCATATGCCATTTTTGATAATATGACGTTGCAGGGTGAACCAAAGGAAATAAAAATATCCTGTTTCGGAAATAATTCCGGCTTATGGCTCAGAGGGAAAATCGTTGATAAAGGCGGTGAAGTTTATACCGTTGACTTTACGAAATCCATTGATTTTAACGGATTTAAGGATTTAAGCGCAAAAATTCCACAGTCTGCGGCATATCCGATAACTCTTGAAAGAATTTATATTGCGTCTCTTTCCGAAAAAGAAGCCCGCTCAGGAAGCGTCTATATTGACAATATCCGTGGGATGTATATCGATAACTCAAACGGCATAAACGTACCGAAATCAAACGAATATTCAGACCCTAACAAAATGCAGGCCGTAGACTTGGACTGCCTTGGGATTTCTCTTGAACTTACAAAGGACAAGCCCACCGGATATTTTACTGAATATAAAAACAATGTGTTAAGGGTTAATTTAGATACTCAGTCGGGCGGCATAATTAACACTAATGGAAGACAGTGGACGCTTATTGAATCTTCATTACAGATTGATAAGACAAACAACATAGTAATCAGGACGGATGTTAATCCTCAGCATTTTAAAACTTATAAGGAATATGAACTGTTCCATAATCTTTTGAAAAAATATGTTGAAATGGGTAAAAATATCATTGTTGTATCAAATGAAACAGGCTCTGATTACACAGTAACGGCGGATGGAGTTACTTACATAAACATTGGCAAGCGCGGCGAAGCCGAGGCAAACAAAGGCGGCTCAATATTGAAAATAAACGCAAATGAAGGGCTGAAATATGCCTTTGACGTTCAGAGGTAGAAAATGGGATTGGGTAAAGAAAAGTCATATTTAAAAACTGTCAGCCTTGTAATGGTGTTCATGCTCCTAGGGAAAGTCACCGGGCTCTTTCGTGAAATTTTACACGCCTCTGCATTCGGAACAGAAAGTCCGGCGGCTAATGCCTTTGCCTTTGCAAGTCTGATTCCGAAGGTCTTTCTCGACGTCATGTTCGCGTCGGCGATTTCGGCAAGCTTTATCCCCGTTTTCAATGAATACCTTGAAAAACGTGGCAGAAAAGAAGCTTTTTCTCTGTCCAATAAATTTATCACGTTAATTTTGGCACTGACCACTATAGTCACTGTTTTAGCCATGTTTGGTGCAAGCCCTATAACTGCTGTGCTAGAACCAGCCTTCTCAACCGAGACAAAGGAACTGGCTGCCAATTTACTAAGAATTATGTTACCAACAATCGTTTTGACAGGAGCAGCCTTCTCTGTCACAGGTGTTCTTCAGTCTCTTGGAGAATTTAATGTCCCTGCGGCCATGAGTGTGGTCTCCAACGTTATCATAATTATTTACTACCTGTTTTTCATGGACAAGTTCGGGGTTTCTGGGCTTGCCGTTGTGTTTTTAGTTGGCTGGGGAACACAATTATTGATCCAGATTCCTCCCATGATAAAAAAAGGGTATATTTATAAGCCTGACTTCGGACGAAAAGATCCTGGTATGAAGCAAATTTATATTTTATTGCTTCCTGTTTTAATCAGCTCGTGGGTCATGCCAATAAACCTTTTAGTGAACACATCATCAGCGGGAGCATATACAGCCTCGTTAAACACAGCAAACCAGCTTTATTCCGTAGTAACAGGGGTTTTCGTGCTTTCAATAGCCAATGTTATTTTCCCAAAGCTTTCAAGAATTTCGGCAACAGGCAACAGAAAGGAATTTACAGAGTCGCTGAAATCCACGCTTTCGGGCATGTCTTTCCTGCTTTTGCCTATGACTGCCGGACTTTTTGTCCTTGCAAAGCCAATAATCGCCCTTGTTTTTCAACGGGGCGAGTTTAACGAATACTCTACGGAAATCACAGGACAGGCGCTTTCGTTTTTCACCCTTGGCATGGTGGGTTTTGGGTTTCAGACAGTTTTAAGCCGGGCATTTTACGCCGATAAGGACGTAAAAGTCCCGCTTATTACAAGCATAGTTGCAATTGTCATAAACGCTGTCATGAGCATTACTCTCGTGAATTTTATCGGCATAAAAGGCCCTGCTCTTGCTTCTGCAACTGCATTGACCTCCGCCGCTTTACTGATGTTTCTGTCCGTATATAAAAAAAGTAGGGAAAGCTGGAACGGCTTTTTTACAGGCTTTATAAAAATGCTTATTTCAGCCTGTGTCATGGGTGCGGCAGTGTATTTTATTTATTATGTAATAAGACCCGGTGACAGAGGGCAGATATTTAATATAGGATTTTTGGCTCTGTCAATACTGGCGGGGATTATAATTTATTTCGCCGCAGCTTTAGTTCTTAGAATAGAAGAAACGAAAACCGTTACCAGGATTTTAAAAAGAGGTAAAATATGAAAACTGATTTCAAAGTATTAATGACTCTGATGGGCATGGAAATCGGCGGTGCTGAGACCCATGTCTTAGAGTTATGTAAATGCTTAAAGCGCCGTGGGGTTGACGTATATGTTATTTCAAACGGCGGTGTTTATGTCAAGGAACTGACAGACGCAGGCATAACTCATATAAGCGCGCCGTTAAATAACAGAAAAATTAAGAGCCTAATAACCTCTTATAAAATACTCAAAAAAACAATAATAGATAATGATATCCGTCTTGTCCACGCTCACGCAAGGATTCCGGCTTTTTTATGCGGAATTTTGCAGAAAAAACTTCATTTCAGATTCGTTACCACAGCCCACTGGATTTTCAACACTGCCATACATTTGAAAATGCTCTCCGACTGGGGTGAGTATTCTTTGTCTGTCAGCGAAGATATAAAAAAGTATTTAATGGATAACTATAAAGTTAAGTCAGAAAACATAATCGTCACAATAAACGGAATAGATACGGACAAATTTAGCAGGGACACCGACTATTCAAATGTTGCCGAAGAATTTAATTTTAATAAGGAAAGAACCAGGATTGTTTCAATAAGCCGTCTTGATAAATCCAGAAGCCTTGCCGCACATAAGCTTTTAGAAGCTGCACCCGGCATAAAAAAAGCTTTTCCGGAGACCGAAATCGTTCTTGTTGGCGGCGGCGATGATTTTAATGAAATAGAGAGAAAAGCCAACGAGATTAACAAAAACCTTGGTGAGAAATATATTATATTAACTAAGGCCAGAACCGAAATAAACGAGTTTTTGGCCTCTGCCGACGTTTTTGTGGGAGTAAGCAGGGCGGCTCTCGAAGCTATGGCGTCCGAAAAACCCACAATTGTTGCCGGAAACGAAGGATATATCGGTATTTTTGATGAATCAAAGCTTGCAGTGGGAATTGAGACGAATTTTTGCTGCCGGGGCTGTGTTGATACCACGACTTCCGTTTTATTGGAGGATGTCTTGAAGCTTTTGTCAATGACGGAATCTGAAAGAAACCGTCTAGGCTCTTATGGACGGGAGATTATAAAACAGTATTATTCAGTTGACAGAATGGCTGATGATGCTATGCGGCTATATTCCATGGCACTGAAATCTAATAAGCCCAACGACGTTGTTATTTCAGGCTATTATGGCTTTAAAAATCACGGTGACGACGTGCTTCTTGCATCTATTACTCAAAATTTAAAGGAATTAAAGCCCGATATCAAAATCACAGTTTTATCTAAGCGACCCAACGACACTAAGAGAGATTATAACGTAAATTCCGTCAACCGCTTCAATATCCCAAAAATTATGAAGCTTTTCAGAAACACAAATATGCTCCTTAGCGGTGGTGGGACTTTGATTCAGGACTTGACAAGTACGCAAAGCCTTGTATACTACCTTTATATAATAAATTCAGCCGTGAAAAAGCATATGAAAATCATGCTTTATGCTAACGGCATAGGTCCTATTAAAGAAAAAAACGCTGCAAGAGCTCGTGGTATTCTGCAAAACGTGGATTTAATAACCCTCAGAGACGAAGTTTCTCATAAAGAGCTTCAAAAACTCGGTGTTGATAAGCCACATATAAAAGTAACGGCTGACCCGGCCTTTGGCATAAAAAACCACGACCCTGAAAAATCTAGACTTCTTCTTGAAAAATTAGGGCTTAAAAATAAAAAATATTTCTGTGTGTCGCTTAGAAGCTGGAGCTTTTTAGGAGCGGAATTTGAGCCTGTTATTCGGGATTTCTGCGATTATATAACTGAAAAATACGGCTATACGGCCATTTTTATACCAATGCAGCCGCTAAAGGACGAGGAAATATCAAAAAGAATCCTGTCGGGACTTAAATCTCCTGGCGTTTATATTGAAAGCGGCTACAGCCTTTCGGAAATTTTAGGGGTTATGGAGGGCGGCGAGTTTGTTATAGCCATGCGCCTTCACGCAATTATTTATGCGTTTTTATCCTTAACGCCTGTTATTGGTCTTGTATACGACCCAAAGGTTCTGGGGCTAATGCAAAACTTTAAACAGAAATTTTATCAGGATGTAAAAACTCCTGACAAAACGGAACTTTGCGGCTTTGCAGACGAAATAATTGAAAACCGTGACGAGATAGTGAAAGGCTTTATGCCATATGTAAAATCCTCGGCCGAAATGGCCTTTGAAAATGCACGTTTGGCAGTTGAACTTTTGGAAAGAGACGAATTTTAGCTAGGGAGCAATATATGAGAGCGGATATTTTAGGCGTAAAGTTTGACACGTATACATTTGAAGAAGCCAGAGAAAAGGCTCTTGCCCTTCTTGAACTTAATAAAAAAAGCATGATATTCACGCCAAACCCAGAATTTGTATTAAGTGCACGAAAAGACCCTGAGTTTCTAAAAATCTTAAACCACGGAAATTTGGTTATACCTGACGGAATCGGAATTATTTATGCTTCCAGAATATTGAATAAGGTTAGGATTCCTGAAAGAGTTCCGGGCGGAGACTTAATTTACGCCATGTTTGACCAAATGAGAAAAGCCGGAAAAACTGCATATTTTTTAGGTGCTGCGCCAAAAATAGCCGAAAGAGCAAAGAAAAACATGGAAGAAAAATTTCCGGGGCTAAAAGTTATCGGTGCTCATGACGGATATTTTGACAAATCGGAAGAAAAACGTATAATAGAAGAGATAAACCAATTAAATCCAGATTTTTTGCTTGTGGGGCTTGGGGTTATTAAGCAGGAGCGCTGGATTTATAACAACCGTGAACGTCTTAATTGCAGGGCTTTTATTGGCTGTGGCGGTTATATCGATGTTATGGCAGGAAAAGTTAAACGAGCACCAATATTTTTCCAGAAGTTGGGGCTTGAATGGCTATACAGGCTTATAAAAGAGCCTAAACGAATTAAACGGCAAATGTTTATACCTGTTTTTATGGCAATCGTTTTAAAAGAAAAAATCATGCAAATCCTTGGAGGGTAAATCATGAAACAGACAGGTTTTAAAAAAGTTTTTTTAGACTATTTGGGAATCACTGTGGGGGTTTTTATTCTTGCCTTTGCCATTAGCTGCTTTTTTGAGCCGCATCATTTAGTAACAGGAGGCGTTACCGGCATAGGAATTATTTTGCAGGGGCTTGGGCAGCGGCTTAACTTCCCCATAATTCCACTTTGGCTTTCTAATGCGGCTATTAACGTGCCACTGCTGATTTTGGGGCTTAAAGTGAATGGCTTGTCGTTTACAAAAAAGACTCTTTTTGCCTCTCTGTTGCTTTCAGTGGCCTTATATATAACTCAAATGATTCCTCTCATTAAAATCGATATGCTTTTAGCAGCGGCGTTCGGTGGCGTTATATCAGGAATTGGACTTGGTATAGTATTCAGATTTAACGGCACAACAGGCGGCTCGGATTTAGCGGCCAGCATTATAAAGAAGTATAACCGGCACATCTCTCTCGGAACTCTTATGCTAGTCATTGATGGAATCATAATTTTGGTAGGACTTTTAACATTTGACGCTGAAACTGCACTTTACGGCATAATTGCCCTCTTTTTATCCACAAAGGCTATAGACGCTATTTTAGAAGGTCTTTCCTTTTCAAAAGCAGCTTATATCATCTCCGATACCTATGAAAAAATTGCTTCGGAAGTTGATAAACAGATGGCTCGTGGTTGCACATATCTTCACGGAACAGGAGCTTATACAAAAAACGAAAAGAAAGTTTTATTATGCGTGGTTTCGGCTAAAGAAATTGTTAAGCTAAAGGATATTGTTAAAGAAGCGGATGAAGCTGCGTTTATGTTTGTGGCTGACGTAAGAGAAGTTTTGGGCGAGGGCTTTACCCCGTTTGCTTCACATAAATAAAATCAACCAATTACAGTAAGTTCCATAATTTTAGGAAAGAAGGAATTTTATGAGCAAAACTTTTTATATCACAACCCCGATTTATTATCCCAGCGACAACCTCCATATCGGCCATTCCTATACAACTGTGGCGGCGGACACCATGTCAAGATACAAAAAAATGCGTGGCTATGACGTAATGTTCTTGACAGGCACAGATGAGCATGGTCAGAAAATTGAAAGGATCGCTAAGGAAAACGGTGTTACGCCCCAGGAATATGTTGATAAAATTGTTTCGGGCATTAAAAAATTATGGAAAACTATGGATATAGAATATGACGATTTTATCAGAACTACGGATGAGAGACATGTTAAGACAGCTCAATATATTTTCAAGAAGCTCTATGAGAAGGGCGATATTTATAAGAGTGAATATGAGGGGAAATATTGCACTCCTTGCGAATCTTTTTTCACCCCGCATCAGTTAGTTGATGGAAAATGCCCCGATTGTGGCCGTGAGGTTGAACCGGTTAAAGAGGAAAGTTATTTCTTTAGAATGTCAAAATATCAGGACGCGCTGATTAAGCATATACAGGACAACCCCGATTTTATTCAGCCACAGGCCAGACAGAACGAAATGATAAATAATTTTTTAAAGCCGGGGCTTGATGATCTCTGTGTTTCAAGAACCTCGTTTAAATGGGGTATTCCTGTTGACTTTGACCCTGATCAGGTGGTTTATGTCTGGGTTGATGCTCTTTCAAATTACTTGTCGGCTCTGGGTTACTCCACTGCTAGTGATGAAAAATATAAAAAATATTGGCCTGCTGATGTACATTTAGTCGGTAAAGAAATCGTCCGCTTTCATAGCATCATTTGGCCTGCAATGCTTATGGCTCTTGGGGAAGAACTTCCAAAACAAATTTTCGGGCATGGCTGGCTTGTTATTGACGGCAAGAAAATGTCAAAGTCAGTGGGTAACGTTGTAGACCCAGCGATTTTGTGTGAAAAATACGGTGTTGACGCTATTAGATACTTCCTGATGAGAGAAGTCGCCTTCGGTCAGGATGGAAACTTTACAAACGAAGCCTTAATCGGAAGAATTAATGCGGATTTTGCAAATGATTTAGGAAATCTTCTTTCAAGAACAGTCGGCATGATTGATAAATATTTTGGAGGAACAATTCCGAAAGAACAGTGCGGTAACGCCTTTGACAGAGACGTAATTTCTCTGGCTAAACAGGTGGTTGACAATGTTGAAGAACATATGGATAAAATGCTCTTTTCAGACGCTCTTACTGAAATTTGGGCTCTTGTCCGCCGTGGAAATAAATATGCTGACGAGACCCAACCATGGGTTTTAGTAAAAGACCCCTCAAAAACGCCTGAACTTGCGGGAGTTATGTACACTCTTTCAGAAATCCTCAGAATTGTTGCAATCTTAATAACTCCGTTTATGCCTAACACGCCAAAATTAATTTATAGTCAGTTAAATATCACCGATGAAAATATTATGAACTGGGAATCTACAAAAACTTTTGGGCTTTTAAATAATGAAATAACAGTCACAAAGGGAGCTGTCATATTCCCAAGAATTGAAGTTGAAAAGGAACCTAAAAACGAAGCGAAGCCTGAAAAGAAAGAAAAACCTGAGAAAAAAGCCAAGCCTGAATCAGAGGTTGTTGAAATCGGGATTGAGGATTTTGCTAAAGTTGAGCTTAAAATAGGGCAGGTAGTGAGCTGTGAAAAACTGGAAGGCTCTGACAAGCTTCTGGTTTCGCAAATTGATATTGGGACTGAAACGAGACAGATCGTGTCCGGAATAGCTAATTATTACTCTCCGGAAGAATTTGTAGGCAAAAAAGTCGTTGTAGTAACAAATTTAAAGCCGGTAAAGCTTAGAGGCGTTATGAGCTATGGCATGGTTTTGGCCGCAAGTGACGATTCCGGCTCTCTGAAAGTTATTACCACGGACGGCAGCATGGCTCCGGGATCGAAGGTGAAATAATGTATTTTGAGACTCATGCCCATTATGATGATAAAGCTTATAATAAAGATAGGGAACAAGTTCTAAATGATATTTACGATGCTGGTGTTGAGTATGTAATAAATGTCGGTGCAGACATGAAATCTTCTCAAAAATCTGTCGAAATGTCAAAAAAATACAAATTTATCTATTCTTCGGTTGGAGTTCATCCTCATTATGTGGCAAATATGCACGAAAATGACCTTGGGATATTAGCTGATTATACCAAAATTGACAAAGTTGTGGCTATCGGGGAAATTGGGCTGGATTACTATAGAAACCTCTCACCTCGTGATGTGCAAATTTACTGGTTTAAAAAAATGTTAACAATTGCGGACGCTTGCAACATGCCTGTAATAATCCATTCAAGAGATGCTAGTCAGGAGACTTTTGACATTATAAAATCTTCAAAAATACGGCGTGGAATAGTTCATTGTTATTCAGGCTCTGCCGAAATGGCCGAAGAATACGCTAAAATGGGCTTTTTAATAGGCGTTGGTGGTGTTGTCACTTATCCGAATTCTAGAAAATTAATTGAGACAGTTGAAGCTCTGCCGATTGAAAATATTGTTATTGAAACTGACTGCCCCTACCTGTCTCCTGAGCCAAAAAGAGGCGTCCGAAATGATTCACAAAATCTGAAGTATATAGTTCAGAAAATTAGTGAAATTAAACAAATTCCCCATGAAGAGGTAGCAAAAATAACCCGTAAAAATGCCCTGTCATTATTCGACATAAAATAAGTGTTGCTTAATTATTACAAATATGTTAAGCTTATATTGTAAGAAACTTAAAGATATATCATGTTTATGATATATCTTTTGTTTTAAGGAGGATTATAATGGCAAAGAAAATACGGGTAGCGTTGCTGCTGTTTATCATACTAACAGCGTTAACAGTAACTGCTTCCGCATTAGAGCCCGATTACAGGTACGTTAGAATCTCCGTAAATGAAGGCGAAATAATGGCCTATAAATCAGCGGCTCAAACAGTTGGAGAGTTTTTGGAAGAGAGAAAAATAACGTTGGGCAAGAATGATATAATAACCCCGTCCATAGATACAGAGATTACAAACGGACTGATAATTGATTTATCAACTGCCTTTGACGTTATTGTGAGAATCGACGGTAAAGACAGCGTTATTAACTATCCTGTAACAAAAGTGTCTCAGTTAGTGGGAATGCTTAAAAAAGAACTGGGCGTAGAACTTAAATACGATGTTGACACCTGGGCACAAGACACCTATGAAGGAATGGTTCTTGAATTAAGTACCTTTAAAACTGAGGAATATGAAACAAGGACTCCCATTGATTTTGAAACAGAAACAGTCTATAATGACGAAGTTAACGAAGGCGTTATGAATGTCTTGGTTGAGGGAGTTCCCGGCGAGAGAAGAATATTGACAGAAGTTTCTTACC
>CAYLSP010000022.1:0-11483 GCA_964385935.1 uncultured Defluviitaleaceae bacterium | reverse complement strand
TCAAATTTTTCAAAGCGTCGGCAAGAGCAGTGTTTCCCCTGTCCGCCTCCGCATTAACCTTATCTAGATAGCCCTGAATCTGCCTTTTATCCATTTTATTATGGTTGGCTTTCATATTCTCTAAAAATCTCGAATGTTTCTCCCTAAAACCACAAGCGCAATAAACCTGCTTCTTTTCTCCTTCACCCAAAATCTCCATTTTTTTGTGACACTGTGGACAGCGCATGTTTGTTTGGATAGATATATTCTGTCTGTAGCCGCATTCCCTGTCCTGACAGATGAGCATTTTACCCTTTTTCCCTTTTACTTCAAGCAGAAACTTATTACATTCAGGGCATCTTGATCCGGTAATATTGTCATGCCTGAAAGTTTCGTTGCTCTGTTTTATTTCTAAAATGACCTCTTTTGTATAATTCCTGATTTTAACAAGAAAATCTTCTTTCTTCAACTGTCCCTTTGAAATAAGGGATAGTTTTTGCTCCCAATCTCCCGTTAGTTCAGGGGATTTTAATTCCTTAGGCACTAGCTTTAAAAGCTGACGTCCTTTTGAGGTTATTGAAATGCTCTTTCCGTTTTTCTCAATGAGAAAAGAGTTGAACAGCTTTTCAATAATATCGGCTCTTGTGGCAACTGTCCCAAGTCCGCCTGTTTCCCCCAAGGTTTTTGCCAGCCCTTTGTTTTCAATATTTATATATTTTGCAGGGTTTTCCATAGCGGAAAGCAGCGTGGCTTCGTTATAAAGTGGCGGCGGCGAGGTTTTTCCTTCTGTTATTTTTATATTTTTAATTGGGATTTTATCCCCCTGCGTCATTTTAGGCAGGGTTTGAGATTTTAGACCTTCTCCGTCAGATTCATCTTCTTCGTCAACGTATGAGCTTAAAACAGCCTTAAATCCCGGGGAAATAACAGTTTGTCCCACGGCAGTGAAAAACTCCTTGCCGATTTTTACCGTCACAGAAACCTGTTCATATTCGTAATTAGGATAAAGCACGGACAAAAATCGCCTTACCACCAAATCATAAATTTTATGCTCTTTGTCATTCAGCTTGCTTAAAAGGATTCTTTCCTCTGTTGGAATGATTGCGTGGTGGTCGGAGACTTTTTTGTCGTCAACAAAATTATTGTTGGCAGAGATTTTTCCCGCCAGAATACTTTTGCAGAAAGGAGCATAAACCCCCATGGAACAGGCTCTTATCCTCTCGGCTAACGTAGGTACAACGTCCGCGCTTATATACCTTGAGTCCGTTCGGGGATAGGTGAGGACTTTATGCCTTTCATAAAGAGACTGCATTATATCAAGGGTTTCTTTAGGTGAAAAACCAAAACGCTTATTGGCATCTCTCTGCAATTCTGTCAAATCATAAAGTTTTGGCGGTAGCTTAATCTTCTTTGTTTTATTAAGCTGGACGACACTGCCTTCTTTAAAGTTTGCCACTGAATCGTAAATGCTCTTGATTTTTTCTTCGTCAAAACATCTTGTTTCATGGTTTTTTTCGTTCTGCCATTGCAATTTCACGTCATTATAAAGGGCAGTAATCCCATAGAACTTCTTAGGAGAGAATTTTTTTATTTCTTCATCCCTTAAAGCAATCAAAGCCACGGTAGGTGTCTGAACCCTGCCGCAGGATAGTTGGCTATTATATTTTGTTGTCAGACAGCGGGTGGCGTTTATGCCGACAAGCCAATCCGCTTCCGCTCTGGCCTGAGCCGAATAATACAGATTAACATACTCTCTGCCATCCTTTAATTTGCTGAACCCTTCTTTAATTGCCTTGTCTGTAACGGAAGAAATCCAGAGCCTTTTAACAGGCTTTCTGCATTGGCATTTCTCCAAAATCCAGCGTGCAACAAGCTCGCCTTCCCGTCCTGCGTCGGTAGCGATAATAATTGAGCCAATGTCTTTTCTAATTAATTGATGTTTAACGGTTTCATATTGTTTGGAAGTCTGTTTAATAACAACAAGCTCCAATTTTTCAGGCATAATGGGTAGGTCGTTCATTTCCCAATTCTTATATTTTGAATTATATTTTTCAGGGTCGGCCAAGGTTACAAGATGTCCAAGAGCCCATGTAACAACATAGTTGTCCCCTTCAATGAAGCCGTTACCCTGCTTTTTACAGCCAAGAGCCCTTGCAATATCCTTCCCTACGGAGGGTTTTTCAGCTAAAACTAATGCTTTCATTATATCATTCCTTTTTCTAAAGACCCTGAGTGCTGTATACTAAATTAATCATGCAGCTTAATTTAGACACCTCTATCTGACCCGGGGCGGATTGTTCTCCAATATTGCCGAATGTGGCTGAGGAGCCATAAAGGCCGCCGTATATGCGGCTCATTGCCCCCATTTTAGACATTGATATTGAAATTAACGGCCTGTCCGTATAATTAGTATACACTTCGTTTGTGGCGGATAAAAGCAATAATACGTCTTTCGGCTTTTTTGGCATGAGCGCTATTTTGCAAATGTCGGCGTTGGCGCACTTAATGTCCCTGAAACGATGTATAATTTCAATTTCCCTTGGTGTTTTCAAAAAATTATGATAAGATCCAATTGCCAATTTTCCCGCTTCATGGATGTTCCAAATGTTTTTGGCTGCAGAATTGTCTTCCATAAAAACTTCTATATCTATAATATCGGCAAAACCTGACTTTGCAACAGCTTTATTGAGTTTCGCATAATTTTCAGATGATATAAATTTTTCTCCGCCCTCATTTTGCGTTCTGAATGTAAACACAATCGGCTTGTCATTAAGAATTTCCCTAAGATTTTCAAGAGTTTTGAGAACAGCACTAATATCCTCTACGTCCTCATAAAAGTCTACCCGCCACTCAACCAGATCAATTTCTGTATTTATACAGCGTTTGGCGTCCTCAATAATCGCTTCATGTGTTTTAGAAACAATGGGTGCAATTATTTTAGGTCGCCCTTCGCCAATAACAATATTCTTAATTTTTACAGGTTTAATTATTCCCATTTCTGTTCACAAACCTTCCACAGCCGCCGCAGGATGCAGGACAGCAACTTCCTTTTTTCTGTCTTCTTTTTGACATATAATGGGTGATTATTGGCGATATAAGAATACACGCGGCTAATAGCAGAATTGTGATATCCACAAAGTTCATAAAATCATCTCCTTGAATATAGGTTTATAGTCTGAATAAAGTCACGATAAAATATACGAGTTCTGCAACAATATAGGAGGACACGAACCAAAAACATAGCGTAATGGCCGTCCATTTTTTTGAGCGCAGTTCTGAAATCGCGGCGGAAACAGCACCGACACATGGAATTGTCAATAAATTAAATATCATAAAGCTCCATGCACCAGCCACCGACATAGTGTTTCTCAGGGCAAAGTTAAGAGCCGAACTTACATCGCCGCTTTCAATAGTGGTGTTTCCTACAAATAATACACTCATTGTGGATACAATGGATTCCTTGGCTACAAGCCCTGTAAATATTGAAACTACCATCTTCCAGCCTTCTGTAACGCTGTTGGCAAAACCAAGAGGAATAAATATAGGACGGATTGTACTTCCTATTATACCCAGTATGCTTTCAGCTGAGCCCGGTTGCTCCAACATGTTAAGGGAGAAGTCAAATCTCGTTAAAAACCACAGAACAATGGCTGAGGCTGCAATTAAAGTTGCGGCTCTTAATACGAAACCCTTCATTTTTTCCCAAAGAGTGAGTGCTACGTTTCTGATCTGGGGAACGCGGTAATTTGGTAACTCCATTATAAACGGGGTGTTATCATCTTTAAATAAAATTCTCTGCAAAATCAGTCCGAATAATATAGCGCAGACAATTCCGATTAAATAAACGGCAAATATTGCCAGATCCGCATAATCGGGGTGGAATGCCTGAATAATCATTGTCCAGACTGGAAGCTTTGCTCCACAGGAAAACCCACTCATAAGCATTATAGTGAGCTTTCTGCTTTTTTCATTTTCTAAAGTTCTGGTGGCAAGTATGGCAGGAACGGTACAGCCGAAGCCCATTATCATTGGGATAAAGGCCTTTCCCGAAAGACCAAGCTTTCTCAGAAGCCTATCCATTATGAAGGCCGCCCGTGACATATAGCCGGAATCCTCCATGATTGAAAGAAACAGAAACAGCAGTAAAATTTGTGGCAGAAATGACAGTATGGACATGATGCCGTTTAAAATACCGTCAACCACCAGTGAGACAGCCCATGGGGACGCATTCAATGACTCTAGCCCCATGCCTACAAGCGGTAATAACCAGTCAGTGAACTGTTCCAAAAGTGAACGCAGCAAAATGCCGGGGGAGGGGAGTCCCTGAATCAGCAAAAAGTCCGTGCTGAAAGTGCAGTGGAAAACCAGCATCATCATAGCGAAAAATACGGGGATTCCAAAGTATTTGTTTGTCATTACCATGTCTATCTGCTCAGATATCTGAAAAGAATCCCTTTTCCCAATCACCATTTTACCGCAGTTTTTAGTAATAAACCTGTATCTAGCATCAGCCACTTCAGCGTCAAAATCCTCTTCAAGAAGCCTTGCGGCCGCAAAATGGGGATGAGGGACATTATTTTCTCTAACCGATTTAAGAATTTTGTTATATTTGTCTGAAAGATCGGATTTAGTCAGTACGGAATTACCCTGATAGGGCATTTTTGCTTTTTTAAAGGCTATTTCCATAAGCTCTTTAATACCCATACCTGTCAATGCGCTAATGCCCAAAACCGGCACGCCGAGACTTTTTTCAAGAACAGAAATATCCACTTGAACTCCGTTTTTTTCGGCCTGTTCCATGAGGTTAAGAGCCACAACTACCGGGATGTCCGTCTCAAGAATTTGGGTTGTTAAATATAAGTTTCGCTCAAGATTCGTGGCATCCACTATGTTTATTATTAAATCAGGTTTTTCATCTATTATGTAGTTTTTCGCAATTACTTCTTCCTGTGTATACGGGAACAGGGAATAAATACCGGGGAGGTCTATAATCCCGGCTGTCTCCTCATTAATTCTATATCTTCCTTCTTTTATATCAACAGTTACGCCAGGCCAGTTTCCAACTTTTGCGTTGCTGCCGGTCAGGCGGTTAAAAAGCGTTGTTTTTCCCGAATTGGGATTTCCGACTAGCGCAAACCTCATTATTAATTTCCAGCCTTTCTCATGATGATGGCCTGGGCTTCTGATTTTCTGATTGAAAGTTCATAGCCCCTGACAGTAATTTCTATTGGGTCGCCTAAGGGGGCAGTTTTTCTGAGGGTTATTTCAACTCCGGGGGTTATTCCCATGTCTAACAAACGTCGCCTGAAAAGACCTGTTACCGCAATTTCAGAGACGATTCCCGATTCCCCCGGTATAAATTTATTTAATGATTTTTCCTTCAAAGTCTTCACCACCGAATAGACAAGTTATCTAAAGCTAACTTTATGATACAGCATTAAAAATAAATTGTCAAGATGAATTATTAGCCTAGGTGAACAATTTTTGCTGACAATTATGACAATTTCTTACAGGCTAACAGCCCGACTGGCTGTATATCTGTTTGCAACATAAAGGGAAAAGTTATCAAAATCCACGCCTTCTGAAAGGAGGATATTGGAAACCGTCTCAAAAGCAATCTCAGGACGGTTATTTTCCTCGCTCAAATGCCCCAAAAACACATGTTTGAGCCGCTCGTCATAAATTTTACAAAGCATTTGACCGCAGCTTACATTGCTTAAATGACCTCTGTCGGACAGCACCCGCTTTTTCAAATAAAACGGATATACGCCGTTTTTCAGCATGTCTATATCGTGATTACTTTCTATAAGCAGAATATCAGAATTAGAGATATTCCGCAAAATGTCGTCAGTTATGCAACCTAAATCAGTGGAAACGGAAACTTTATGATCACCGTTATAAATGTTATATCCCACGGGTTCGGCGGCATCATGAGGAATTAAGAAGGGGTGAACACAGATATCGTTCAGAATCAGGTTCTCCTCCACATAAACATAGCGTTTGTTCCCCGGCGCAATATTTTGGAAGGTAGCAAGCCTGTCCATCTCCTCCCATGTTCCCATAGTGGCATAAATGGGTATGTTAAATTGGCGCGACAAAACTGCCGCCCCTAAAATATGGTCTGAATGTTCGTGAGTTATAAAAATGGCGTCCAAATCGCCCGGATCTTCATCTATCATTGAAAGACCGTGCTTTATTTTCTTTCCGCTCAGTCCCGCATCAATAAGGATATTGGTGCTGCCTGTTGAAATAAAAGTTGAATTTCCGCTGGACCCGCTGGCTATAGGACAAAATTTAACAGACATACCTAACCCCTACAATTTATTCAATATTAATGCGGCCTATATCAGCCCCAAGACTTGCAAGCTTTTGTTCTAATTTTTCGTATCCTCTGTCAATATACTTCACATTGCCAATCGTAGTTTTGCCCTCTGCCGCAAGACCTGCCACAACAAGCGCCGCTCCGGCTCTTAAATCCGTTGCCGTGGCTTCCGCGCCTGTCAGAGTCCTTCCACCCTCAATAACGGCGATTCTTCCGTCAACAGTCACTTTTGTTCCGAGACGGCTTAACTCGTTTATATATTGGAATCTGTTTTCAAAAACAGTCTCAGTTATAATTCCCGTTCCTTCAACAACGGAAAGAAGGGCGGCCATCTGTGGCTGCAAATCCGTTGGAAATCCCGGGTATACCATGGTTTTAACATTAGCGGTAACAAGAGGTCTGTTGGCATTCACTCTAATAAAATCCGCGCCCTCAATAACCTCGCAGTTCATTTCCCTAAGCTTTGCAGAAAGGGAATCCAGATGCTTCGGAATAATGTTGCTGACGGTAACGTCTCCGCCTGTTATGGCAGAGGCTATCATATAGGTTCCTGTCTCAATCTGGTCCGGAATGATTGTATAACTTCCGCCTTTAAGAGACTGAACTCCGTTTATTTTAATGAGGTCTGTTCCCGCGCCCTTTATGTTAGCGCCCATAATATTCAAAAAGTTTGCGGTGTCAACAACATGAGGTTCTTTTGCAGCGTTTTCTATTATAGTAACTCCTTTTGCAAAAACAGCCGCAAGCATAATGTTTATTGTTGCGCCCACGCTTACAACGTCAAGATAAATATTCGCGCCGACAAGCTCGTCTGCATGAGCTTTAACTATTCCATGCTCGATGGTGACAGTTGCCCCTAATGCTTCAAAGCCTTTAATATGCTGGTCAATGGGTCTTGCTCCAAAATTACAACCGCCCGGTAGCGCTACTTCGGCTTTTTTAAATTTTCCAAGAAGGCCGCCAATGAGATAATATGATGCCCTGATTTTTTTAACGCTTTCAAAAGTTGCCAAGCAGGTGCTAATCCCCGAGGGATCGATTTCTAAGGTATGTTCGTCAAGCTTGTTACAATAAACTCCCATTCTTTCCAGAGTATCCGTAAGGCAAGAAACGTCTTCAATATCCGGCAAATTATCAATTACGCATTTCCCCCCGGCCAATATCGCGGCAGGAATGATAGCTACAGCGGCATTTTTTGCGCCGCTTATGGAAACCTCGCCGGACAGTTTCTTCCCTCCGACAATAACTATATGCTCCATCTAAGCTCACCTTTCTGTGGAAGTGTTCGGGGAATAGTTGAGTAGTTTTTCGGAATGTCTGCACGGTTCAAGCGATTTTCTGAAAAACAATTGCGCAACTTATTTCGGAACACTTCTTATATGGAAAAAAATATAACATTATTTTAATATCATATTTTGTTATGAACAAAAAAATAGGACGGTAAAATATAAATCACCGTCCTCAATTATAACACTAAACTGCAAAAGATAAAAGACTTTTTTTGAAATATGTGTGTAACATTAGGGTTTCATAATAAATATTGCTAAAAACATAGGTTTTAATAAGCGTCCGGCATGTATCCGGGCGGCATAGTAGGCGGTTCGCTTATCTGTTTTTCCCAAAGATTGTCAAGGTATGATGCGGCTTTTTTAACAGCGTCCTGATGATTTTTCTGAACTCCGCCGCCGTGATTTTTACTGTTTAAGAAGTGAACGCACATAACGCCCGAAACTCCGTTTCCTTTGACCATATCAAGATTCTGTCCTCTTCCTTCGCCGCCGCTCAAGTTTGAACAAACTACTAAAGGCGGCATATCGTCTCTTCCCGCGTGAGGATAAGCAGTCATGCTTCCGGCTATGTTATATTCTCCTATTGTAACGATAACAGCCCGTCTGTCCCAGCTCCAGTTCCCGCCCCAAATTTCTTTGATAATGGCGGCGTCTGCGGCCGTTAGGGGTTCCGTGTCGGCATGCTGGCTTCCGAAGGTTCTTCTTATGTAGAATGAGCGTCCCGTTTCAACGTCTGTAACGAGCGCGTCTGTTCCTTTAGCAAATATGTATTGTACTTTTTCATACCAGTCAAAAGAGCCGGTTTTTCCTTCTACAAGTTTTGTGGAAAATGCTTTTGTTTCGTTTGGAACGGCTTCTAAAAGTTTTGTCATAGTAATGTCGTCAACAATGCCGGTCTCGCTAAGGTTCATTTTTTTCTGAAACTTTTTAACTGATTCGGCGGTTATTTCGCCATAATAGCCTGTTATGGTTTCGTATTCAAACAGACCGAGCTTCATGAGAGCCGATTGAATGTATTCAACCTGTTTGCCCGAATCGCCTGTTGATACCTCGCTGGCATAAGAAACAACCATAGAAGAAAGGACAAACGCCGCCGCAAACAGAAAAGCCACAGCCCTCTTTATATTTTTTTTCATCATATATCCTCCTGAAACTTTAAAATTGCTGCTTTTATACCATATTTCCCCTTTATTATATTACAGATTTATTAAAATGTAAATAGCAAATTAATATTTTTGTAATAAAATTTTTTAAATGTTCTTACAATTCACTTTTATAAAAAACAACAAGAGGGTATACGCCATATAAACAGCGCATACCCTCTTGTTTTATTTTATTAAAATTATTAAATATTTATTTCAAGACCCACCGGACAATGGTCGCTTCCCGTTACTTCGGGATAAATAAAAGCGTCAGTTATCTTGTCTTTTATTGTCTCGGAGGTTATAAAATAATCAATTCTCCAGCCAACGTTTTTCTCTCTCGCCTTTCCGAAATAAGACCACCACGTATAGGCATCTGCTTTGTCTGGGTTTAAATACCTGAAAGTGTCTACAAAACCAGAGGACAGAAGCTTAGTCATTTTCTCTCTCTCGTCATCAGTAAATCCGGCGTTTTTATGGTTTGTCTTGTGATTTTTTATATCAATTTCTTCATGGGCCACATTTAGATCCCCGCATAATATAACGGGCTTTTCTTTGTCTAATTCCATCAGGTAAGCTCTGAAATCCTCCTCCCACTCCATGCGGTAAGATAGCCTTAGAAGCTCTCTTTTACTATTCGGAGTATAACAGCAGACTAAATAAAACGAATCATATTCAAGGGTAATAACTCTACCCTCCGTATCATGCTTTTCAATTCCAATGCCGTATCTTTCAGAAATAGCCTTTTCTTTTGAAAAAACAGCCGTGCCCGAATAACCTTTTTTTACTGCCTCATTCCAATATTGATAATAGCCCGGAAATTCAATTTCTAATTGTTCCCTCTGCATTTTCGTCTCCTGAATACAGAATATGTCGCTGTTAATGTTTCTGAAAAAGTCTTCAAAACCTTTATTTAAACAGGCTCTTAGGCCGTTGACATTCCAAGATATTAAAAGCATAATAATCCCATCCTTTTCTTTGTATAAATGAATTCTAACATTTATTTTGCACAATGGCAAGAAATTGCATTCGTGGTAAATTAATGATATAATGGGGAAAATTAAGCTTTACAGAAGTTTTCGGGGAGGATATTATGAAAAAGAGAACATTTATTATATATATATTAATAATTGGGGCAATTATCGCGTCAAATCCCGCGTCGGCTGAATATTTGAAAGAGAATCCGGAGAATCTTACGGCGGTTTCCGTAATTCAGGACATCCCGGTTATGCCCGATAATCCACAAACACCTGAGTTGCCGGTGATTGACGAAAAAATAGAAAATCCTTACATAGTTAATAATTCTAACAGAGAAATGAGGGGCGTTTGGATTGCCACTGTCCAAAACACAAATATTCCTGTCGGAATGAACGAGATTGCGTTCAAAAAATGGGCTGAGGATAGCTTAGAATTTCTCAGAACCGGAGGGTTTAACGCGGTAATATTTCAAGTAAGACCGAGCGGTGACGCGCTTTATAAAACAACTCTTGCGCCTTGGTCATCTTATATCAGCGGAAAAGGGCAGGGGACTGACCCCGGTTATGACCCCCTTGGTATTATGATTGAAACAGCTCATAAAAAAGGTTTGGAGCTTCACGCATGGATAAATCCATATAGGATAACTATGCCGAAAGAAAAGCTTTCAGATTTAAGCCCCTCTAATATAGCGAGACAGCATCCGGATTGGGTTGTGGCATACGGCTCTCAGTCCTATTTAAATCCCGGACTGCCGGAGGTTCGAGCCCATTTAGTCAATGTTGTATCCGAAATTGTTAAAAATTATGATGTGGACGCCATTCATATGGACGATTATTTTTATCCATATCCCATATCGGGGCAAAACTATGACGACAGTGCCGCTTATGAAAAAACCAAAGAGGGCTATGGTAGTTTGGGCGACTGGCGCAGAGATAATGTAACAAAGCTTATCCGTGAGATTTATGGGGCGGTAAAGGGACTAAAGCCATATGTGCAGTTCGGAGTATCGCCTTTCGGCGTTTGGAGAAATAGCGTAACTGACCCAACTGGCTCTGACACAAAGGCGGGCATTGAATGTTATGACAGTATTTATGCAGATACAAGAAAATGGATTTCAGAAGACATAATAGACTATATAACTCCACAGATTTACTGGTCAACGGAATTTAAGGCCGCAAATTATAAGACATTAACTGCATGGTGGCAAAAGGAAATTCAAACTTACGCAAAAAAGCAAGTGAATTTATATGTAGGAATTGCGGACTATAAAGTTAATAAAAATTCTGATTTGCAATGGAATAACCCTCTGGAAATTCAAAACCAGATTTTAATAAACCGCGAAGCACAGTCAATTTTAGGGCAGATGCATTATTCCTTTTATTCAGTAAAGGGAAACGCTCTTAATCATACGGACCATATGAAAAATGCGCTTTATAATACCAGGGCGCTGACCCCGGCGGTTTATGCTGAAAATCCTGTAAAACCTCTCCCGATAAAAGAACTTGCCGCGTCAAATGCAGACGGAAAAATTGTTCTGACAATTAATACGGAGGACGTTAACACAAGAAAATTCGTTATTTATAGATTTGAGGGCGAAAAAGTCGGTGAATTTGATAACAAGTATATGATTGCAACAGTCTATAAAACAGGGAACACCACCACGTTTTCAGATAACACAGCGGTATCAGGGATAAAATATACCTATGTTATAAAATCGGTATCAAGCTTCGGACTTATTGGAGACGAATACAGCTTTGTTTCCGCTCAAAAGTA
>CAYLSP010000021.1:0-11604 GCA_964385935.1 uncultured Defluviitaleaceae bacterium | reverse complement strand
TAGAGCATCACCATAGTATTTCATTAAAATATATTGTGCAATATAGATATATTTATAATTAAATTTTTTATTTTTTAATATACTATAAAATAACTATCAATAATCTGTAAATTTTTCATTGACATCAGCCCTTTTTTCGGTTATACTATAGCGTAAGGCTGAACGCACTGGAAAATCTAGCCTTAGAAATAAATTTGAAAAACATTGTATCGGGTTTTGTCATTTCAGTATAGATTAAAAGGAATTTATCAAGTAGTTTAGAGGCTTCCTCGTTCATAACGTCAGTAGCAAGAGTAAGTTGGCAGTAATCAATCAAACCGCAATACTTATCCATGGTGTTCATATATTCGGTATATTTCTCAAGCTTTTCTTTTGCGTTAGTAGTGTCTTTAAAATTTTCCTCTGCCCAACCAATTATTTCGTTTACTAAGTCTTCAAATTCTTTCATGTCTGACTTGAATTTCTCATGTTGAAAAGATTCGTAAAGTGCGTTTAGATTCCAATGTTTTTCCATATAATCCTCCCGATTAATATATCGTGCTTTTTGTATATTTTGATATGTTCAGTAATATGCCCATCAACATCATAATAAATACTATTGAAGTTCCGCCGTAGCTGATGAATGGAAGAGGTATGCCTGTGTTTGGTATGGTGTTCGTTACAACGGATACGTTTATAATGACCTGAACCGCTATCATAATGGACGCTCCAGCCGCAATCAAGCTTCCATAGGTGTCCTGACTGTTCATGGAAATTCTTATTGCCCTCCAGACCAAGACGGCAAAAAGCATTAGGACAATTGCCGCCCCGAAAAGCCCCAGTTCTTCACAAATAATTGCAAAAATAAAGTCGTTATGAGGTTCAGGCATAAAAATGAGCTTCTGCCTTGACTGACCTAATCCTAGGCCGAAAAGTCCTCCTGAGGCTACGGCGTAAAGAGACTGAATTGTCTGATAGCCAAGACCAGTGGGATCTGAAAATGGATCTTGCCAAACCTCGAATCTTTTGCCCCTAAAGTCTTTTGCAAAAAAGGCAAGATAACTGACAAGTCCGGAGACGGCTGCTCCTATAGCCAAAATAAACCTCCAAAAATATGGACTTGCCACAAAGAACATGCCGTAGCCAATAGCGCACAAAATAATTGCCGTACTCATGTTTTTTCCCCAGAAAACAAGGGAACAGGGAATGGCAATAATTGCAGAGCTTATTAGAAAGCCTTTCAGAGTCTTTGCGTTGTCGGGTTTTTGTGATAAAAAGGCCGCTAGATACAAAATCAGCGCCACCTTAGCAAGTTCAGAGGGCTGAAATGACGTAAAGCCCAGATTTATCCACCGATAAGCACCGTTTATAGGCTCTTCTACAAGGCGGACATAGATAAGCGCTACGTTTGCTGCCATATAAATCCAGAAGGACAGCGGTCTGTAATAGTCATATTTAAACACAATGGCCGTAAACAGCATTGCGCCAAAACCTAAAATCGCGGCGATACTCTGCTTCTTTAAAAAGTAAAACATATCATAATCATAAAGCTTTCTCGTAGCGCACATATAATAGCTGGAGGAAAAGACCATAGCCACGCCAAAAAGCACCAAAATAATGACCGCCACAAAAACGACAGTGTCATAATTGCTTATGATAATCATTTCTTTTTCTTTTTTGTTCTCCGGCCTTCTTCTTTCTGCCTGGTTTATAGGAATAATTTTAGTCTGTCTATTCCTATAATTTTCACCGTAGTCTAATGACATTAATTCCCCTCCTGAATTTCTTAAAGCTTGTTAAAGCTCCTTAACAAAAGACTTAAACATCTTGCCTCGCTGCTCATAATTATCAAACATATCCCAACTAGCACATGCCGGGGACAAAAGCACAACATCGCCTTTTTCTGCCCTATTATAGCATAGCTCAACAGCAGTTTTAAGGGAATTTGCCTTTTCTATGTTATTAAAATTAAAGGCTCGGCAGGTTTCAATAATTGTATCGCTTGTTTCTCCAATAACGGCCACAAATTTCACCTTATCATTAAACATAGCCACCCATTCCGAATAATCCGCTCCCTTATCCTGCCCTCCCGCTATTAATAAAACGGGGCTAGTCATGGCATCAAGAGCCTTAATGGCGGCATCTGTGTTTGTTGCCTTTGAATCGTTGTAATATGAAACCTCGTTAATTTTCGCCACAAACTCGATTCTGTGTTCCACTGCCTGAAATTCTTTCAGAGAAGTTCTGATAATTTCAAGAGGTATATTGGCGCAAATAGCAATAGCAACAGCCGCCATTGCGTTTTCTAAGCTGTGGTTGCCGAAAATGTTAAGCTCAGATATATGTAATATCTTTATATGCTCCTCATCTTTCGCATAAACGATTTCTTTGTCGTCTAAATAAACCCCGCTTTTAAGCTTATTCAGGCGGCTGAAAAATACTGGAGTTGATTTAGTTTTAAGAGCCATTTTTCTGCAAACTTCATCGTCATAATTCAGAACCAAAAAATCTTCCGGCTGTTGGTTTTCAAATATTCTTTCTTTCATTAGAATATAATTTTCAAGAGTTTTATGTCTGTTCAGGTGATCAGGTGTAATATTTAAACAGGCGGCTATTTTTGGATGAAACTTTTCTATTGTTTCAAGCTGGAAGCTGGAAACTTCGGCAACTATAAAATCTGTGCTTAAATCAGCCTTGCTTGAAAAGGGAATCCCGACGTTTCCCACAAGCTCTGTATTCTTATTATAGTTTTTAAAAATCTCATAAACTAAACAAGTTGTCGTTGTTTTTCCGTTTGTTCCTGTTATTGCAATAATGTCGCCTTTAGAAAATAAATAAGCAAGCTCAAATTCGCTGATAAGCGGTAAGTCTAAGTCATCTGCCTTTTTAAAGAAAGGTAAATTCGTGGGGATTCCGGGGCTTACAACAACAAGGTCAAATGAACCCAGGATTTCGTCTGGGTTTTCGCCAAATAAAATCTTTGCCCCAATGGATTCAAGGAACTCACTTTCTTTTTCAAGCCCCGACTGTTTTAAATCCTGAACGGTTACATTCGCGCCGTGATTAATCAGAAGCTGAGCCGCCGATAAGCCGGACTTTGCCGCACCGCATACCAAAACATTTTTACCTGATACGTTAAATTCCATATAAACCTCCGTTTGTGGACAAGAACCCAACAAGACAGCAAATAGCTGTTGCTATGTAAAACAGCGCAACAACCTTTGTTTCAGGCCAGCCAAGCATCTCAAAATGGTGATGTATCGGTGCCATTTTAAAGAAGCGTTTGCCCTTAGTGGCTTTGAAATATAGTACCTGTATGGCAACGGAAAGAACCTCTGCCATGTAGACAAAACCCACAATAACAATCAAAAGCGGCATTTTCAAAAGAATTGCAACGGAAGCTATGAAGCCGCCCAGAGCCAAAGAGCCTGTGTCGCCCATCATTACCCTTGCCGGATATGCGTTAAAAAGCAGGAAGCCAAGAAGTGCTCCACCGGCCGCACCTGAAACAGGTAAAATCCCGCTAATACCTAATGCATTTGATAAAAACAGGAAAAACGTAACAATAAGCACTGTTACGCCGGATGCAAGACCGTCAAGCCCATCAGTAAAATTTGCACCGTTAACTGTACCGAGCATTACAATGAAAATAAACGGAATGTAGAAATAGCCTAAATCCCAATAATATCCGTTAGTAAAGGGCACGTATATGGCGGTTGTAAAGCCCGAACTGTTATATAAATAATAGGCGAAAACACCAGTTATAAAAATCTGGCAAATAAGCTTTTGATAAGCTCTCAATCCAAGCGAACGTTTTTTAACAACTTTAATATAATCGTCAACAAAGCCGATAACGCCATAAGCTAGAGTTATAAACATGATTATAAGCCCGTCGCCGTTATTCTTCAAGAACAAAACCGAGCCTAGTACAAAGCTTAAAAGTATGACAATCCCGCCCATTGTGGGAGTTCCGGATTTTTTTAAGTGAGTTGAGGGACCGTCAGAACGGACATTTTGCCCGAATTTCAGCCTTGTTAAAAAAGGGATAAATCTTGGGCATAAAACAACGCTTGATAAAAAAGCAATCAAAGCCGCATAAACTGCTTGCGTTAAACTAGAGTTCATAAGTCACCTCGCTCATCGATTCCGCCCTTTGGGCGATTTCTTCAAATTTCATGCCCCGAGAGGCTTTTATTAAAACCACGTCCCCTGGCCTTAATGTGGACAAAAGTTTTTGTAATAATTCATCCTTTGACTTAAAATGCATCTTTGTCGTACCTGCCTCATCAAATATAAATTTTGCGCTTTCTCCCAGTGTAAAGAGCAGGTCAGTATTTTCTGGATTTATATTCCGTCCTGTCTCCCTATGATATTTTTCCGCATCAGCCCCAAGCTCCCGCATATCCCCAAGAATAGCGATTTTCCTGCCTTTTTGCGCCGATAAAACATCCAGAGCAGCAAGCATTGACTGTGGCGACGCGTTATAAGCATCATTTATAATAGTTACGCCGTTTTTTAGATTCTTTATTTCAAGCCGCATGGACGGAGAATCGAATTTTTCAAGTCCTGCCTTAATTTCTTTTTCTGTAAGCCCTAATTCAATTCCAACAGCGTAGGCAAGGCCGCAGTTAATCACCATATGCCTTCCCGGTTGGGGCGGCTCAATATCCATACTTGAGAAGTTAGGGAAAATCACTTCAATATCAGAGGACTTTACCGTTCTTAACAAATCATCCTCACTATTTAAAATAAGCTTCCCGCCTTTTCTCATGTGGGATACAATTTCTAACTTTGCCATCAGGATTCCGTTTCTGCTCCCTAAAAACTCAATGTGAGAATCGCCGATATTCGTTATAACGCCGATATCGGGCTTAACGATTTTAGAAAGCGCTTCGATTTCCCCGAAATGATTCATTCCCAGTTCAAAAACCGCCGCATCAGTATTTCTGTCAACTTCAAATGCCGTCAGAGGCACTCCGATATGGTTATTAAGATTCTTTATGGGTCGAACAACCTTTTTATATTTTTGGGACAAAACTGAATAAATCAGTTCCCTCGTAGTGGTCTTTCCAACAGAGCCGGTGACAGCAACAACAGGTATATTGAAATTCATTAAATAGTTCTCTGCGAAATTCATAAGGGCGCGGGTGGTGTCCATTACATAAATAACAGGCATTTCAGGCGGTATTGCCCTGTCATATGTCATGTCCGAAACGATACATGAAGCTCCGTTTTTTATTACCGTATCTATGAAGTCATGTCCGTCAAATTTTTCGCCCTTTATTGCGAAAAATATTGAGCCGCGCTCTATGGTTCTTGAATCCGTTGAAACTCTGTTTATTTCAATGCCGCTAAAACGGGCATCGTTCAGCCGCCCTTTGACGGCAGAAGTCACTGCGCCTAAACTCACATTCTCCATTTAGTCTAAAAACTCCTTCGCTACTTCAAAGTCATCAAATGATATTCTTATTTTGTCTTTTAATTCCTGATAATTTTCATGACCTTTGCCGGCAATAATAACTGTGTCACCGGGTTTTGCCATGGCTATTGCCTTTTTAATAGCCATTTTTCTGTCGGGTTCTGTTTCATAATTATTGGTTACGAAGCCCGATTTCACTTCATTAATAATATCCATTGGTTCTTCTGAGCGCGGATTATCCGAGGTTATTACAGAATAATCCGATAATTCTGAAGCAATTCTTCCCATAATGGGGCGTTTCGTCCTGTCTCTGTCCCCGCCGCAGCCGAAAACAGTTATTACATGACCCTTTGTAAAGCCGCGAACAGAATCTATGATATTCTCAAGTGAATCCGGCGTATGAGCATAGTCCACAATAACTCCGAAGCCTTTATTATTAGGCACTGATTGGCATCTACCGGGAACTCCCTCCATTTCCTCTATTCCCTTTTTTATAACAGAAACAGGAATAGAAAAGCACAGCCCCGAAACAATGGCTGAAAGGGAATTATATACAGAAAATTTCCCCGGAACTTTTATATGAAAATTTTGAACTATTCCGTTAATTTCAACGTCATAGGAACAACCGTCAATTTCATATTTTATATTAAAAGCTCTATAATCACATTCATTGTCAATACCATAAGTAATAATTTTACAGGAAGCTTTCTCTAAAATATATTCGGAAGCTTTGTCGTCTATGTTTACAACTCCATAGTTACACATGGAAAAAAGCTTTGTTTTAGCAATCAGATAGTTTTCCATTGTTTTATGAAAATCCATGTGGTCTTGGGTAAGGTTAGTAAAGACAGCCACCTCAAAATTAGCCCCGAAAAGCTTATCGAGAGCCAGAGCGTGAGACGTAACTTCCATAAGGCAAAATTTCGCACCCAAATCTTCTGTCCTTTTAAAAATTTGATGAAGCTCAACGGGATCAGGCGTTGTTGAAGTCAAATACTTAATACCAATGGGGTTTCCGTTTATATTTGCTCCGTTTGTGCCGATAACGGCTGAGGATATTCCGGCGGCTTTGAAAATCGATTCCATGTAGTATGTAATGCTGGTTTTTCCGTTTGTCCCGGTTACTCCGAAAAGGTTCATGTTTTTAAGGGATTCATAAAAGTTTTTAGCCATTAGGCATACAGCAGTTCTTGTGTTTTCAACTTTTAAAACCGTTACGTTCGACAAAATATCTTTTTCGCATATAATGGCGGCCGCGCCCCTTTTTAGCGCTTCATCCACATAATCGTGACCGTCTAAAGTCAGACCGCTTTGGCAGACAAAGGCGAAGCCCGGTTCGACTTTTCTGGAGTCAATGGTAATTCCTGAAACGGGCATGAAGGCAGTTCCGCTTAACACGCAAAAATCCACGCCGTCCATTATATCATTGAGGTTCATAATTTTCTCCGTTTTCATCTCCATTATCCTCTTCTCCTTCATCCTGTTTTTCTTCTTCTATTTGTTCTTCTTTTTCTTCCTCATATCCTAAATAGAAAATTATTTTTGATTTCTGGTTTACTTTTTCTAAAGCAAGAGGGAATTGACCAACAACCACTTCGCCTTCCCCAATGGCTTCACATTCCAGATTTAATGATTTTAACATAGCTTTTGCATCTTTTAAAGGCATACCGCAAAAATCAGGAACTTCGACAGGCATAACGCCCTTCATTTCAAGTTCTTTCTCAGAATAATCAGGCTCAATCCCCATGTATGGCAGAATGTTCTCCAAAAGCTCTTTCATAACAGGGCCAGTAACCTGACCGCCGTAATAAACTCCCTTTGGTTCATCCACAAGGCAAAGCGCCAGAACCTGAGGGTTTTCAGCCGGGGCAAAGGCCAGAAACGAAGCGATATATTTTCCGCTTCTTCTGGGAAGTTTTTCGCTTGTAGCGGTTTTTCCGCCAACTCTGTATCCGGGTATGTAAGTTCTGTTACCTGTTCCTGCTTGAACCACCGATTCAAGAATTTCCCGCATTTCGTCAGAAATTTGTTCTGAAATCACCTGATTTTCTTTCTCATAGGCAAATGTCTCAATGGTCTTTCCCTCTTCATTCATGACTTTCATGCCAACATGGGGCGTAATCAGAAAGCCGCCGTTTAAAGATGCAGATGTAGCCCTTAGAAGCTGTAGCGGCGTAATCTGGAAGGACTGACCAAAGCTCATTGTAGCAAGCTCCACAGGCCCTACGTTTTCAAGCTTATGCATGATACCAACGGCTTCGCCCGGAAGGTCTACTCCTGTTTTATTCTTAAAACCGAAAGCCTCCATATACTTGTAAAACGTTTCAGCACCAAGCCGTTCCGCCGTCACCATAAAGACAGGGTTACAGGAATTCTGAACTCCCTCAACAAAGTTAAGCGCGCCGTGACTTCTGGGGCTTCTCCAGCATTTAATCTGCCGTCCGGCAACTGTGTAAGAGCCGCCGCAGGTGAACATGGAATCCCTAGTAATAACGCCCTCTGACAGCCCCATACAGGAGGTCATTATTTTAAAAGTAGAACCCGGTTCATAAGTATCATTTATAGCAAAATTGCGCCACATTTGGTTCAAATAATTATTTTGTTCCTCAGGAGTGAAGGTGTCCCACATGGCCGCAAGCTCATCAGAATTAATTGTAAATGGGTCGTTTAAGTCGAAGCCCGGTTCATTTGCAATGGCATAAATTTCTCCATTTTGCGGGTTCATGACTACAATAAGTCCGCGGTTCGCCTGTTTGGCCTCAACGGCTTTTTTAATGGTCTGCTCGGCGTACTGTTGAATCGTTATATCAAGGGTTGTCACCAGATTGTTTCCGTTAGTTGGCGGAACACGTAAGACATTGCCGTCTTTTAGTTCAATACCACGTGCGTCCGTCTCCGTCAAAATTTTTCCGGCCTCGCCTTTTAAATACGAGTCGTATTTTGCTTCAAGCCCGATTATTCCCTGATTGTCCTTGCCAACAAAGCCGATTACCTGAGAAGCCGCTGTTGAATAGGGATAAATTCTTTTTATATCCTCGTCAACCACAACTCCCGCCATATTCATTTCTCTAATTTCGTCCGCAAGCTCCTTATCAACCTTTATTTTAATTCTTTCAAGAGCCACGCGCTTAGAAACTTTTGCTAAAACGTATTCATAATCCATTTCAAGCTTTTCCGATAAAACCTTAGAAATTTCCTCAGGATATTTCACCTGAGAATGAATAACGCTTATTGAAGAAACAGTCTCCGTCAGGGCCAGCCCCTTCATGTTTCTGTCTAAAATCGCGCCTCTATTGGGCGTTATCAGCCTGTCCCTGGTCTGCTGTTCATAGGCTTTCGCTTGCAGAAAATCAGCCTCGACAGACTGTATATAAAAGGTTCTGATGAAGAGTACGGCAATCAGCGACTCAAAAGCTATCAGAAGGAAAAGGAGTTTCTTTTTTATGCCGATTGAGGGCTTTGGGTTATAAACTTGCTTCAAAATACCATCCCCAACAAAATATAATGTTACATTTTATTAGGAGATTCGTACAAGTATGTTATTTTTTTATATTATAGGCTTTAAGATAACTGCACCAAGAGGAGGAACGCTGACAGGCAGACTTATATCACGTCCGTTGCAGAGAATGTTTTCGCATTTAATTACGCCGCTGTTCACAAGCCCCGAACCGCCGTATTTTACCATATCGCTGTTAAAAATCTCTTTAAAGCCTTTTTTAAATAATTCGGCGTTGTAGGATATTCCGACGCGATGCTTAGGATATGAAACCGGCGTAAAGTTGCAGATTATTATAAGAATGTCGTCTTTTTCCTCGCCTTTACGAATGAATGAAAATATGCTTCTCTGGCTGTCGTCTGGGTCAATCCATTCAAAGCCTGTCCCCAAAAAGTCGTCAAACCAAAAAGCTCTTTCCTTCTTGTAGAGAAAATTCAAATCTCTAACAAACTCATGAAACTCATTATGATGTTCATATTCCAATAAAAACCAGTCAAGGCTTTTCTTTTCGCTCCATTCTGAAAACTGCCCGAATTCGCCTCCCATAAATAAAAGTTTTTTACCGGGATGTCCCATCATAAATGCCATTGCAACTTTTAAATTAGCAAATTTTTGCCCTAAATCACAGGGCATTTTATTAATAAGAGACTTCTTTCCATGAACCACCTCGTCATGGGACAAAACCAAAATGAAGTTTTCTGAGTATGCATAAAACATCCCGAAAGTCATGTTATTATGGTGATATTTTCTGTGAATCGGCTCTTTGCTTACATACGAAAGGAAATCGTTCATAAAGCCCATATTCCATTTGAAATTAAAGCCTAGTCCGCCCTTATCAAGAGGTTTTGAAACACCAGCCCAAGCAGTTGATTCCTCAGCAATCATCATCACGTTTGGATGGCGGTCTAAAACTACTGAGTTCAAATGCTTGAAAAATTCAACGGCTTCAAGATTATGATTTCCGCCGTACTGATTAGGAACCCATTCCCCCGAACTTTTTCCATAATCCTGATACAGCATGGAAGCAACAGCGTCAACTCTCAGTCCGTCAATGTGATACTTCTCAATCCAAAAAAGAGCGTTAGCAATTAGAAAATTTTTAACTTCTTTTCTTCCATAATTGAAAATCAGAGTTCCCCATTCCGGGTGTTCGCCTTTTCTGGGATCCTCATATTCATAGAGGGCCGAACCGTCAAAAAAGGCAAGTCCGTCCGCGTCCTTTGGAAAATGGGCGGGAACCCAGTCCAGAATCACTCCTATGCCATTTTCGTGGCATTTGTCAACAAAGTACATAAAGTCTTCCGGCTTTCCATAGCGGCTTGTTGGGGCGAAATAACCCGTCACCTGATAGCCCCATGAACCGTCAAAGGGATGCTCCGCAATAGGAAGAAGCTCAATATGAGTATAACCCATTGAAACAACATAGGGAATTAATTCATCAGCCAATTCAAGATAGGTCAAAAACTGCCCCTCGCCGCGGCTTTCATCATCAGATTTCTTCCACGAACCCAAATGCACTTCATAAATATTAATGGGTCTTTGTAAAATTTCGCCGCTTTCACGAGAGAGAAGCCATTTTTCATCCTTCCATTTATATCTGTCTATATCATAAACCAGGGTTGACTTACTTGGACGAACCTCGAAAAAACTTCCGTATGGGTCGCTTTTTTCAAATATTCTGCCGTAATTTGTTCTTATTTCAAATTTATATTTATCCATGGCGCAAACACCGGGTATAAATATCTCCCAAATTCCCGATTCGTACAGCATACGCATTTGATTTCTGCGTCCATCCCAGTTATTAAAGTCACCGATTACGCTGACTCTTCTAGCGTTAGGCGCCCAGACCGCAAAAACCGTTCCCTTAACGCCGTCGATTTCAGTTAAATGCGCGCCCAGTTTTTCAAAAATTTTATAATGTGTTCCTTCCCTGAATAGATAAAAGTCTAAATCAGAAAGAACGGGGGCAAACGAATAGGGGTCATAGGTTGTCCACTTGTTTCCGAAATAATCCTCTATTTTGAGCTTGTATCGGAACCACCTTTTTCTGTCTTTGATTAGCTGTTCAAAAAAACCGTCATCATGGATTTTAATAAGTTCCACGGAATAAGTCTCGTCATTATCGTCAATGAGAGTAATGGTTTTGGCCTGTGGTATAAAAACGCGGATAGAAAGACATTCCCTCCCGCCTTTAAAAACTTCATGAAGACCTAAAATTCGGTGCGGATCGCTGGAAGCAGCGTCAATAACAATTTGAAGTTCAGCTAAAATAGCAGTAGAAATCACATTAACCCCACCTTTGCAGTATAAGCATTATTCTACCACATTTTTACACCTTTTAACAGCAATTATCCAAATTTCTCACGAATAGACTTCAATATTTTTTTCTCAATTCTAGATATTTGAACCTGAGAAACGCCGATTGCCTTTGCAACCTGCATCTGGGTTTTATCCTGAAAATATCTCATGACAATAACCTGGCGGTCCTTTGGGTCAAGATTCCCGATTATCTGTTTGAGGGCAATAATGTCGATCATTTTATCGTCTTCGCCTTCAAGCCTGTCAAGCTTGTCCATTAAATAGGCCGTAGAGCCGTCCTGTTGGTTTATAGTCTGATAAAGTGACTCGACCTCAAAGCCTGATTCCATAGCAACCACAAGATCTTCCATACTGACATCTAGAGCCGCCGCAAGCTCCCCAACAGTTGGGG